>NZ_JAKKSJ010000023.1:0-90374 GCF_025653365.1 Shewanella sp. SW32
TGTGGCTGATCATCCTCTCAGAACAGCTAGGGATCGTCGCCTTGGTGAGCCATTACCTCACCAACTAGCTAATCCCACCTAGGTTCATCCAATCGCGGAAGGCCCGAAGGTCCCCTCCTTTCCCCCGTAGGGCGTATGCGGTATTAGCAGTCGTTTCCAACTGTTATCCCCCTCGACTGGGCAGATCCCTAGGCATTACTCACCCGTCCGCCGCTCGCCACCTCAGGAGTAAACCCCCTTGTGCTGCCGCTCGACTTGCATGTGTTAGGCCTGCCGCCAGCGTTCAATCTGAGCCATGATCAAACTCTTCAATTAAAGTTTTGTTGCTTCAGTCTTGCGACTTCAGCGGCTCAATGAATTCTGATTTTTTGTTTCTCGCTAAAGAAACAAACTGTACATATTACTATGAACACTCATTGTTACATTGATTTAAATTTTTGACTGCCAACCCGAAGGCTAAGCAGTTTCGATTAACTCAACACCTGTGAGTGTCCACACAGATTTCTTGTTTTATCTTGTTAAAGAGCAACTCAATATTCATAAGAGAATTTGAGTACCACACTGAGCGTCGAACGCTTCCAGTTGGCTAGGGCTGCGTATTTTACGCATTTCCCGTTTCGCGTCAAGGAGTTTTTGCAAACTTTCTTAACACTCATCAATCACTAAACTCATCGATGAACAGTCACATCAGGCTGCTTAACGCTGTCTGCCGTGTCAGTGGATGCGCATTATAGGCAGCAGGAGATTTTGCGCAACCCCTATTTTAAGGAAATTTGCAGTTAATTCTAATTATCTAATCTAGCCACACCATACCCACCACTTACCCCCAAAGTTATCCACACCCTGCTCATTTTAGACTCAGTTTCAACTTAAAATGAGGTTTGATGAACCTCTATTACTACGAATAAAGCACGGAGATTCCGTTGATTCTCGAGGCCAGAGGTGGGTTCTTGATGCAGCTTGTTCTAATAAATGGGCGAACGATAGATTAAAGAAACTCTTTGCCGACTTAATCAGAGATACAGGCCGTATTGCACAAAGCTGATATTGGCCACTTGTTAACGATAAGCTTATCTATTAAAGCTAAGTTGATTTATCAAAGACGTCATGCACATTAAGAGTGGCATGTTCGCTTACCTATATTTAGTGACAGATAATTTAGTGGCAATAATTTAGAAGCAATAATTTAGAAGCAATAATTTAGAAGCAAAAAAATACCCGCCAATGACGGGTATTTTCTCATTCAGCTATGGCGTTAAACGCTGAGCTTATTCTTCAACAGGCGAGACCACGAACAGTAAGTCGCCTTGAGACACTTGCTGACCATTGCTGTTCAGGATGCGCTCGATACGATACTTCTTATCTTCTGGGTACAGAATCGCACTCTGACGGTTAAAGCCGGCTAAGGTCACTTGCGAGAACATCTTCATCGCTTCTGTTAGTGCTAGTGTTTGATCGACTGTGACTATGTCACCTTCTTTCACGAAGTCCGCTTCACCCGGTGCAGAAGAGGTATAGAAGATACCTGCGCCTTGGGCTAACACTTTCAGTTCGTTACTTTCGCCAACACGCAGTGACTCAGTGTCTACTTCCACAGTTTCAGCGGCAGCTTCCATTTCTGCGATCAACGCAGGAATATCGAGCTCAGCCATTAAACGTGGCAGATAGTTAGTATCGTAAACACCTTCGTTAAAGGTACCATCTTTCAGGATCAGCTTGAGTAACGGAATGTTAGTCGCGATGCCTTTCAGCACTACACTGTCTAAGTATTCATACAGTTTGGCAATCACATCTTCACGATTTTCACCGCGCATGATGATTTGCGCAATCAAGCTATCGTAGTATGGCGATACTTCTTTACCTGGCGCAGCAATCGAAATGATTTCCACATCTGGATGATCTGGGAAGACACACTCTGTGATCTTGCCCGGATTTGGGATCAGTTGCAGTATGCCATGGCTATCGAGCGCCGCTTTCTCAGCCGTCACACGTACTTCCATCGCATAACCAATTTCTTTCGGTTCTAACGCTGCAATTGAACGGCCAGCAGCAATATCAAACTGCGCGCTAACGATATCAATACCTGAAGTCGCTTCCGTAACTGGATGCTCAACCTGCAGACGCGTGTTCATTTCCATGAAGTAGACTTCGTTTGCATCTAAGTTATAGATGAACTCTACGGTACCTGCGCCCATGTAATCGGTCGCGTCGCCTAAGGCACGGGTATAAGCCAGCACTTGTCGCTTCAGCTCATCCGGCAGCATAGTTGAGCCAGATTCTTCGACCACTTTTTGGTTGTTACGTTGAACCGAACAGTCACGCAAACCTAATACTTTCGCGTTGCCGAACTTATCTCGCAGTAACTGCACTTCGATGTGACGTAGTGATGTCACATACTTCTCTAAGTACAAGTCACCGTTACCAAAGGCGGCGGCCGCTTCAGTTGCGGTTTTTTGGAATAAACCAATCATGTCTTCAGGACGTTTTACAACCTGAATACCTTTACCGCCACCACCTTGTACCGCTTTAAGCAGTACTGGATAGCCGATTTCGCTCGCCACGTTTACGGCTTGTTCAGCATTGGTCAGAATACCGTGCGAACCAGGCACAACAGGTACGTTTTGCGCTTGCGATGTCTTAATTGCATTCGACTTGTTACCCATAGTCGTCATTGAATGCACGCTAGGACCGACGAAGTTAACACCGTTATTCACACACAATGCAGCAAACTGCGGGCTTTCTGATAGGAAACCAATACCAGGATGCAATGCATCAACCTGTTCATATTCGGCCACTTTCAGCACTGAGTATGCGTTCAAGTAACTTTCGTCCGATGTGTTACCACCAAGACAAACTAACTTGTCAGTTTCTTTAAGCATATCCGCGGGGACTGACGTCATATCAGGATCCGACGCCACTAATACCACATTGATATTATTGTCATGCGCCTTGCGAATAAGTTTCACCGCAGTACAACCACGGGCGTGAACCAATACTTTGTTAATTGGCTTCATTAACTTACGTGGATCGTTCTGCACGATCACTTCTTCTTCAACAGTAGCTTCAACCACTAAGGTCGACAGTGCATTGATGATCACGTCGTTAATTTTTGCCGAAGGCATTGGCATCAGAGGATCGATACCCGCTAACTGAGAGTCTAAATTGTCGCTGAATGGGTTATGGACTAAGCCCGCCATTGCGCCAGGTACTTTTGACAAGTAGTTAGACAGCGTTGCCGTTGATGGTAAGTAAGCTGGCACCACCATTTGACCTGCGAACGGCATGTTAGTACCAGACAGATAGTAAGTTTGCACCAATGGGTGAGTCACAAAACTCGCCTGCGCACCACCAGTACAGTCACCAAAACCAAACATCAGTACTGGCAATTCGTTATCACGAATAAAGCGCGTGATACGATCGTTCACCACAGCCATAGAGAATAGCGCCGCGGCGCCTTCTTTAGTCTGCATACCGCCTGAACTGATAAAGCACACAACGGGTAATTTACGCTTAGCACACTCGATTAATAGTGCAGAGAATTTCTCAGCACTGGCCATATCGAATGCACCCGCTTGGAATGCGGTGTTAGACACTGCCACACCCACACGCACTTTTTGACCTTTTTCTTTAAAGTCAGCAATACCTGTGATCAAACCACATGGGCGAATGCCTTTATCTAATGCGTCTTCAATCGATAAACGGAAGCCTGGGAAGTTGAGCAAGTTAGCCGACATTTTGTCGCCGTTGATCTCTTCGAAATGGGTAAAGAACTGCTTCACCACATTTTCCCAAGTCATGTTGCCTTTACGTTTTTCGTCACGTAGCACTTTTTGGATCAATAGATCTTGATAACCCATGGTCAAGCGGTTCCAGAAGTCCTTACGACGACCGATACGTACAGGGTTGATCGCACCAGTGTACTTGCTGGTATCGCTTTCACTATCGAAATACTCAGGCAGTAAACGCTCGAAGAAGTAAGTCAGTACCACGAATAGACTGTCGTTAAGTTGTGGGAAACCCACACTCTTCCACTGCTCTACTCGCACCAACAAATCGGCGCGGTTCGATTGACCCATAAAATACTTGAGCCACTTATAGAACTTAGCTTTGTCGTTCGAGGTATCTTGCGTCGACAATGCATGGTCAATTGACTTGTGCAACAGGTTGTTCACTGAGTTACGTGACAAACTCTTCGACATCATGGCTTCTTTAGCGATTGACGCTAAGCTGCCCACAACGTTGTCATACAAGGCATTAAAGATCAGAATGTTATGGCATTGCCAAATAAAGTCTTCACGCAGTTCTTCATTTACCACCACATCAAGCACAGTCAGCTGATTCAGCTCAGGCCATTTAGCTTGAGTCACAGACTTTGGCAAACTTTCTAAGTGCTGAATCAGCCCTTTAAAGTTGTTAGCCGCATTGCTCTTCCAGCGATGATACAAAGACCAGCTAATGTTGAATAACAACGCCTTACGTGCTTTTTTATAGTTCTCTTTTGGCTCACCCAAAATCAAACGTGTCAGCATGTTACGCTCGGTAGAGACTTCGTCACGTTTAGCGACAAAGTTAGTCCACAATTTATTCAAATCTTCGTCATAAACTAGCTTGTCAGGGTTAGACAACCAAGCTTGGAACACACGGTCTTGTTCCTGTTGAATACGTGCCAACAGATCACCTTCTGGCACGCTAGCACGTGACAGACGGCCATATTGCTCTTGAGAAATAGAATGGATACGGCTACGTAGCGTTAAATAACGCAAATAGCGATAGGCGCTACCGAACAAGTTATGGTGACTGGTCGGGCTCGTTGCCACAGCTAATTCTGCGTTCAGTTCCAAAGCCATCAAGTTTTTAGATGGATTAAGGAAACGCGTTAAACTTCGATCATAATGCTCACGTAAATCTTTAGATTCACGCACAAAATTCATCGCTGCACGCTCAACCGCTTCTACGCTGCTAATAATAGCGCGGCGCAGATTGTGCTGACGCTCGTCACGATCGCCCGGTGAAAAGTCGATGATACCGTCGATACAACCTGAGGTATAAAGCTCTTCTGGTGATACACCCACAGATTTCGCACATTCTTGCCAAGATAAGTTGTACTTACGAGCAATACTTTGCAGACCTTGTGGCTGGATCGTGTTGAAAATACCGTCACGCAACGACAACAGAATGTTCGCCGCCGCTAATGGAATTGCGCCACCAGAATAACCAGCACCAATTACGATACCGACTGTCGGTACGTCAACGTTGGCGCTTTCTGCGATGGCTTTAGAAATTGAATGCGCTTGGTTTTGGCTGTTAGCGATTTCGCCAGCATCCGCCCCTGGGGTATCAATTAAATAGATAATAGGCATAGACAATTCGGCGAAATGACGAATTGCTTTACAAGCGGCGTAATGATGCTCAGGCATCCAAGCACCGTTAGCGGTAGTGCGTTCTTGGGCAATAAAGCCAATACGACGAGTGCGTGAACCAAAGTTCAGCTCGACCTCAGCACTGTAAAAAGAACCCAAGTGAGTTTCCGTAATCAAACGACCTTTAAGATCGGCAATAATACGTTTTGCACCAGGACGACCTTTATCTTGGGTCGGCTGGATCACTTTAGCAACGTAACCGTCGACATCTAAAGATGCCAAGTCTTTTAAGTTTGCTTGAATAGCATCCTCATTTAAAAGACCTTTAATTTCTTCCGATAAACTCTGTTTACTGTGCTTAGGAAACAGAGAAAAATCTTTTGCCAAATGCTCGGCCTGTAAAAAAAGCGGATCGGGCGTTTGGGCTTGAGTCATGTGTTTGGGCTGATTATTGCTGGTCATCAAAAGATCCTCTGCTTAGCCTCTGAAAATTTTTAGCCAATAAATATAACTTTGTTATCCCGTCAAATGCCATTAAACTGCATAGGACGCTTTGTTCCAAATATGAGACAGTGGGAATAACATGCCAGATTTAAACGGTATGATGCTATTTGCAGCCGTAGTTAGAGCGAAGGGATTCTCCCAAGCTGCACGTGAAACCGGCCACCCAAAATCCACCATAAGTCGCAAAATCGCGCAGCTAGAAGAACAACTTGGCGTGCGATTACTACAGCGCGACACCCGTAATTTGAGTTTGACCCAAATCGGGGCACTCTTTTATCAACACTGTGATTCGATTCGCAATGAGGTAGAAGCGGCCAAGGCAGTTATCGAGAATACTCACGATGATGTGTCAGGATCATTACGCATTGCAATCCCAGTGTCATTTAGCCAAGAACTTATCGCTAACCTCTGTAGCGGATTTATGCGTTTATATCCCAATGTTGAATTGGATGTCCAGTTTACCGACAACGATATTGGTTTAGTCGGTGAAGGATATGACATAGCCATCAAATATGGTCCACTTCAATCGTCGGACTTAGTCGCAAGATTACTGTTTGAACGCCAGCCAATTTTAGTGGCAAGCCCTGCATACTTAAAACTCAAAGGCACACCCGCGACCCCAAAGGAACTCTGCCTGCACAGTGGGATTTTATTGGGGACTTCTCGCTCAGCACCAATTTGGCCATTGGGTAAAGGTTCGCGTAAAACCATGGCGAACTTTCAGCGTAAAGTGAGGGTCAACAGCCCGATAATGGTGAAGCAATTAGCCATAGATGATTTTGGCATCGCCATGTTATCCAATTCAGCCTGTAAGACTGAACTTGCTAATGGACAGCTAGTACCGATTTTACAGGAATGGCCGATTGAACCTTTTAAGGTTTACGGTGTTTATTCGAGCCGACGCCAACTGGCCACCAACATCAGTGTCTTCTTAGACTTCTTCGTAAAACGCTTCAGCAGCCAAGAAAGCCTGCAATCCCTAATGGGTTAACATTTCCCGTCGCATCAAGGAAACCTGTTTCAAGAAAGCCCAATAAAAAAGCCTAGATCTGAGTCTAGGCTTTCAGTATCAAGATTGATGTCAGCCAAGTAGGCCGCTTCATACGCAATTCTCGCAAGGTTTAGATACGCTATGCTTACGCGACCTAGCATGGGCTAAGGAATAACGCGTTCCCGTTTTAAGATTTCCTTAGTAATGGCTTGACGCAATGGTAAACCTGCGGCGTCGGGAATATCCATATTCATCGCAAAAAACCATACATTATCATCGAGTTCAACCCAACCTACCCACCAGCCAATGCTTGGTTCTGCTCTGACTGCATAACCGGTTTTCGCACGGATAATATAGTCAGAATTCGCTTCAGTCAGCATGGCTTGCTTAACAATACGTAAACTGCGCTCAGAAGCGTGTATCTTGTTGTGATAAAGCTTACGTAGGAAATCGATTTGCTCCGTAGCCGAAATTCGTATGCCACCATCTAACCAAAAGCTATCCAAATTTCCCGAAATATCCTCATTACCATAATCAAACGAGGCGATCATCTTCGACATACGCGCCTCACCAATTTGGCGAGCAAACTCTTGGTAGACAGGCACAACCGAATACTTCATTGCAGTAATAAGGTTATGATCACGATTCCAAGTTGCGATATCTCGACTTTTACCATCCCACTTAAAGACTTGATGCTCATCCTTCACCACGCCAAGCTCTAGCGCGATCAAACTGTTAGGAATCTTAAACGTCGATGCAGGTAAAAAACCTTGATTGGCACGTTTAAGATTATTAGTGAATCCCTGTTGCTTGTTTTCATTCCATAACACCACTACGCCTTTAGTTTGGTGCTGAGTAAAACTAGCATCCCAACTGCGGGTTTCTTGCCACTCCTTAGCTGTAGTAGATGCAAAAGTCGGCGCCACTAAGCTTGACGACACTAAAATAGACGACATCACCAGCACAGCCGATATGGTGAACAAACGCATAAAGTCTCCTTGTAGAAAAATAAACAATCCAATGAACTAAAAAAGTGATTAAGGCTATCACTTAGGGTTTTGGCAAGCCCTAGCAAACTGCTGACCAATTGTGGCAAAAAAGAGGCAAACTAGACCCTATTGCACTGTTGCAGATGGGTTAATGCCAGCGCCACATGATTTGTGATAGAAGATATTGGCATAAGATGACAAAGATCACTGAGCTTAACTTTATTACCCTCAGCTTGTAGTGCATACTTTTTGGCATAAGAGACTATCCGCACGAAAAAAATAATCATTATTTCCAATGAATAACATCTAATCACTACAGGGAAGCCAAACATGTTGAAGCCAGTGTTAACACTCATCCTCACCACCAGCTTAATGACTACAGCCAGTGCCGTGCAGTTATTTGGTGACGTTGAAGTTTCCCGCCTACCAGCAGCCGAAAAAACCATAGGCGACGTAGTAACTCGCTATCAAGCACTTGACGATGGTCTGGCTCAGCTGAGCTCAAAGAAAAACGAAGTTGACGCCACCCAATTAGCGGCGCGCCAAGGACACAGATTATGGCAACAAGCTGTCCGCGATGTGCAGTCAGGGCATTTTGACGACCGACCTTTATACTGGGCTCGCCTTGCCATGCTTAATAGTCTAAAAACCACCAGCGCCAACTTTAAAATGGCCGATTGGCAACAAGATATATTAATGAGTGCAGTTGAAAAGGCCTCACGGGGTTTTAGCGATATTCAATATGGTGATGATGTCCAAATCAAAATATTTCTCACTGGTTTCGATCCTTTCTTCCTCGACAAAGATATCACCCAGAGTAATCCTTCAGGTTTAGTCGCCCTCGCCTTGGATGGTTTTCGCTTTGATATTAATGGTAAAACGGCGCAAATAGAAGCCGCTATGGTGCCAGTACGTTTTGCAGATTTTGATCAAGGACTTATCGAGTCGCTATTGAGCCCGATTTATCGCGATCCCAAAACCCAATTTGTATTCACCGTTAGCATGGGCCGAACTGATTTTGATATCGAACGTTTCCCAGGGCGAAATCGCAGCGCAGCGGCGCCCGATAACCAAAACGTACTCACTGGCGGCACGAAAACCGCACCCGTTGCCCCAAAGCTTAATGGTAAAGATTTTATCGGCCCCGAATTTGTGGAGTTTTCACTGCCTGTTTCGGCTATGCAAGTCAAAGATGGTCAATGGAAAGTCAATGATAACCATACTGTCACTACCCTTGCCCGCGGTGAATTTAGCGCGACGTCATTAAGCGAACTGCAAAACGAAACCTCAGTCGAAGGTTCTGGCGGCGGTTATCTCTCTAATGAAATCTCCTATCGCGCCATAGTCTTGCAGCAAAAGTTTAATAGCCATGCCAAGGTCGGCCACATTCACACACCAAGAGTCAAAGGCTATGATGCCGATACTGAGCAAGCCATAGTCGAACAAGTACGCACTATGGTGATGCAGGCGGCAGCGAGTTTATAGCCAAGTCACACTGGCTGAAACTGGCCGAAACTGGCATTGTCAAATAGCGTTCGCTATGATGCGAACGCTTCTGATGTGAACGCTTAGGCAGGCTTAATCACCGATAAGTTTTAAGCACTCAATTTTATCTTTAACCGACGAGATCCAACGCTAACCCTATGCTGAAACCCGCTGACTTACTCAATGCCTTACGCCGTCGCAGCAGTGAAGCACTTGCCCCGCTGACAAAATCGACGTACGCAGCCTTGGGCCAAAGCCAAGATAAGTCGCAGGTGATAATGAGTCCACCAGCACCCAATCCGACTCAGGCACATATTTTCACTGGTTCATCACGCCCACTCTCGTCACTACAAATTCAAGTACTAGAGCGAATTGAAGCCTGTTATCAAGAGGCCGAGATATCGCTTAAGCGCACTTTTCCACGCCCAGTCACTCAATTTAGTCTAAGGGGTAAGAGTGCGGGTACGGCTCATCTGCAACAGAATCGCTTGCGATTCAATCCTGTATTGCTACGCGAAAACAGCGAGGCATTTCTGACTGAGGTAGTCCCCCACGAAATTTGTCATTTGCTGTGTTTTCAGCTTTTTGGCAAAACCAAGCCCCACGGTAAAGAATGGCAATCTTTGATGTTAACGGTATTTAAGGTCAATCCGAGTACCACACATAGCTTTAATACCACTTCAGTTACGAGTCGCGATGTTGAGTATCGCTGCGCCTGTGGGCCAATTCGACTGAGTATTCGCCGCCATAACAAGGTGCTGCGTGGTGAAAGTCGTTATATCTGTAAACGCTGTAAGACCCATTTAACTGCGATCTAGCGACTTTCAGTAAACAAAACCCCCACCTAAGTACGACTCAATTTGCATAAACAGCGATATTTCCCTTACCATCACGCCATAAAAGATGAGCCAAAGGCTCGCGTAGTGTTTGTTATTTTGGGATAAATTTTGAACATAGCTTCTTTAACCGTTAATTCACGGCGACTTTTGTTGTGCCTAATCACTTGGGCGGCGACCTTATCTGTACCCGCAAGTGCCTCAGTGTCACATCCCAGCAGTTTCAGCCAAGCGAAAACCAAGTCACAGGCGCTCTACGCAGGCAGTCGCCAAGGTACTCTGCCCGCAGTCAGCTTTTACTGTGGCTGTGAAATTCAGATCAAAGGCAAATCGTGGAAACCCGATCTCGCCAGCTGTGGTTATCAAGTCCGTAAACAGGAAACCCGCGCCAACCGTATCGAGTGGGAACACATAGTCCCCGCCTGGGAATTTGGCCATCAACTCCAATGCTGGCAAAAGGGTGGCCGTAAAAACTGTGCCAATAACAGTAATGAATTTAATAAGATGGAATCGGACATGCATAATTTGGTGCCCGCAATTGGTGAGGTCAATGGCGATCGCAGCAACTTCCGATTTAGCCAATGGAACGGTAAGGCCGACCAATATGGCCAATGTGCTATGGTAGTCGACTTTAAGAATCGTCAAGCACAACCTCCCGCGAATACCCGCGGTAAGATAGCCAGAACCTACCTCTATATGCAGCAGACCTATGGTCTTAAAATCGCCTCAAGCCAATTAAAATTATTTAAGGCATGGGATAAAACCTATCCAGTTGATACTATTGAGTGCAAACGTGATAACGCCATAGCGCAAACCCAAGGTAACCATAACCCCTTTGTGCAGAATGCCTGTAATGCGCCACCACAGCGTCAACAATTAGCCGAATAAGGTCGACAATGAGAGTCCCAAGAATTTATCAACCTCAGCCATTAGCCATCAATCAACAGTTGAACTTAGACGAAGATGGCGCGGCCCATATCGGCAAGGTGCTACGCATGGGCAACGGCGAACATATCAGTCTATTTAATGGCGATGGCAATGATTATCTTGCTGAAATTGTCGATGCAGGTAAGAAGCATGTCACAGTAAAACTGCTTTCCTGTGAGGCCAATTTATCTGAGTCGCCACTCAACTTGCACTTAGGCCAAGTGATTTCCCGTGGAGATAGAATGGAGTTCACCATTCAAAAATCAGTCGAGCTTGGCGTGAATACGATTACGCCGCTGTTTTCAGATCGCTGCGGTGTGAAACTTAACGGTGAACGCCTAGAAAAGAAAATTCAGCAATGGCAGAAGATCGTCGTGAGCGCCTGTGAGCAATCGGGACGCAGCCAAGTGCCCGTGGTTCGCCCAGCGATGGACTTACACGATTGGTGCAGTGAGCCGACCTCAGCGCTTAAACTCAATTTGCATCCACGTGCCGCACACGGTATCAATGGCTTAGATTTAGCCCATACCCGCGTGCGACTATTAATTGGCCCAGAAGGCGGTTTGTCGGCGGAAGAAATCGCCATGACAGAAACCTATCAGTTTACCGATGTGTTGCTTGGCCCCAGAGTGCTACGCACCGAAACCGCCTCGCTCACCGCCATTACGGCACTGCAACTCAGATTTGGTGATTTAGGCTAGACAGTCCACAACCGCACACAGCGGTGGTATGGCACCCCATTATCCAATAAATGCTTTTTTGCCTGCAAACGGCGACAAATAAGGAACAGATTAATGATAAAACTCGGCATAGTGATGGACCCCATCAGTGAGATCAACATTAAGAAAGACTCCAGTTTTGCCATGTTAATGGCCGCGCAGGAAAGAGGTTATCAGCTGTTTTATATGGAAATGGCCGATCTTGCCATGGTCAACGGTGTGGCTATGGCCAATATGCGTCCGTTAACTGTTTTCAATGATGCGAGCAAATGGTTTGAACTAGGTGAATCTCAAGACACGCCGATGAGCGAACTCGACGTGATCTTAATGCGTAAGGACCCGCCATTCGATACTGAGTTTATCTACGCAACTTACATGCTTGAACGCGCCGAAGAACAAGGCGTGTTGATCGTTAACAAGCCGCAAAGCTTACGTGATGCTAACGAGAAACTGTTTACCGCATGGTTTAGCGAATTCACGCCAGAAACGATCGTGACCCGTGATGCCAAACGTATCCGCGCTTTCCACCAAGCGAAGGGCGATATTATTCTTAAGCCACTTGATGGTATGGGCGGCACCTCGATTTTCCGCGTGAAGCAGGACGACCCAAACCTTGGGGTCATCATAGAAACCTTGACCAGCTATGGCCAACAATATGCCATGGCGCAAGCCTTTATCCCTGAGATAACCAAAGGTGATAAACGCATTTTAGTGGTCGATGGTGAGCCTGTGCCCTACGCCTTGGCGCGTATCCCAATGAAAGGCGAAACCCGTGGTAACTTAGCGGCAGGCGGAAGCGGTGTGGCTCAACCTTTATCCGACAGCGATTGGGCAATTGCCCGCGCCATTGGTCCAGAACTTAAAAAACGTGGACTGATTTTTGTCGGCCTCGATGTCATTGGTGACAAGCTGACTGAGATCAACGTAACCAGTCCAACTTGTATCCGTGAGATCCAAGCAGCATTTGATGTCGACATCACAGGCATGTTAATGGATGCTATTGAAGCACGCATTAACACCAAAGCATAAAAATTTACCAACGAGTTTGTTGATTTAAGGCGCTTTGACATCACAAGCGCCTAGCCACTTTCTAGGGATGTGATATGAGTTTCACCAAAGCGCCATTCTTGTTACTCGGCATAGGTTTATTACTATCGACTCCGACTTGGGCCAACATAGAAACAGGTCCAACGAAAGCACCGTCGCGTCCCAAAAACATTGTCATCATGATAGGTGATGGTATGGGACCGTCTTACACTAGCGCTTACCGTTACTACAAAGATAATCCTGACACAGAGGAAGTCGAACAAACCGTATTCGACCGTTTACTTGTAGGGATGGCGAGCACTTATCCCGCCAGTGTCAGTGGTTATGTTACCGACTCAGCCGCGGCAGCAACTGCGCTCGCCACTGGCGTTAAATCTTACAATGGGGCGATTTCGGTCGATACCCAAAAGCAACCGCTACCGACCATACTCGAAAAAGCCAAATCCCTTGGCCTCAGCACAGGTGTGGCTGTCACATCCCAGATAAACCACGCCACACCTGCAGCCTTTTTAGCCCACAATGAGAGCCGTAAAAACTACGATGCTTTGGCAATCAGCTATCTAGAAACCAACGCCGATGTATTCTTAGGCGGTGGTCAAAAATACTTTACCCCTGAACTATTAGCGCAATTTAAAGCCAAGGGTTATCAACATATTACTCGTTTTGAAGACCTCGCCAGCATCACCCAACCTAAAGTGCTAGGCTTGTTTGCCGAAGTTCAATTACCTTGGGCGATTGATGAAAAAGATGCGAAAAAACTCAGCACTTTAACCCAAAAAGCACTCAGTTTACTGTCGCAGAATGACCAAGGTTTTGTACTGTTAGTCGAAGGAAGTCTCATCGACTGGGCGGGTCACAATAACGACATAGCTACAGCCATGGGTGAAATGGATGAATTCTCCAATGCCATTGAAGTGGTTGAGCAATTCGTGCGTGAACATCCTGATACCCTGATGGTGATCACCGCCGACCATAATACCGGCGGCCTATCGATTGGCGTCGATGGAAACTACAACTGGAACCCTGAAGTCCTACGTAACATTTCAGCCAGTACCGACACATTAGCCTTAGCCGCCATCAGCGGTGAACAATGGCAGGCCGATCTCGCCCGCGGTTTAGGTTTTGAGCTCAACGAAGAAGAAATCGCAAAATTAACGGTCGCCAGAATGCAGGGATTAGAAACCATAGCGGTTGCGATTCGCCATGTTATTGATAAGCGAACTGATACGGGTTGGACAACCGACGGCCATACAGGCACAGACGTACAAGTGTTTGCCGCAGGTCCCGCATCTGAGCTGTTTAACGGCCATCAAGACAATACTGATATCGCCAATAAGATTTTCAGCTTATTGCCAAAACCGAAGAAACCTAAGAGCTAAGCGTTAATCGATTCCTTTCATTAAAGGCAATCACATAAGGCAACCGCATAATGCAGTTGCCTTTTTTATTGGGTCTTTTTATTAGGGATTTTATTAGGTCTTAGCGCAGTGATTCGATGCAAACTGGCTCGGGCGTGAATAACGGGTATAATGCCCACACTTAAGTTTATAGGTGCCTGTAACTGTGTTAACTAATCCATCGCAAGTCATTATTCGTAATCAAGACAGCCTAAGCCAACATAAGGTGTTAGTGCTCAATCATGAAGCCGATCTACTGCCAAAAGCCCTGCTCGATGTCGCGGCCTCGGTCGATGCCCTCGCCTTGGATTATCACCATTATTTACACTTAGCGCCGCACGCGAATTCAAAACTGCGTTGCTACTTCGGCCATGAACTGCCACATCAAGACCCAATTACACCAGAAAAGTACGATACGGTTATCGTTTATTTCCCCAAGGCTAAACCCCTCGCACCCTATCTGTTTAACCTCGCCGCCAGCCATCTTGTGCCTAACGGCCAGCTATTAGTCGTTGGGGAAAACAAAGGCGGCATTAAGTCTTTAGTTAAACTCTTGCCTGAGTATTTTGCGACGGGGATGAAGCTCGATAATGCCCGCCACTGCCTACTGTTTGGTAGCCATTTAGAGGGCAGCGCCCCGGCAATGAAACTTAGCGACTGGGTCAGTCAGTATCAACTCACAACGCCGCAAGGCGAGATCAGTATCTGTAATTTAGTCGGGGTATTTAGCGAAAAACGGTTAGATCTCGGCACTGAATTATTATTGTCACACCTACCAACACTCTCGGGTCGAGTGCTCGATTTTGGTTGCGGCGCAGGCGTGATCACCGCAGCCCTACTAAAAGCACAACCGAGCCTATCCCTAGAATGTGTTGATATTAATGCCATGGCGTTAGCTTCTTGCGAACTCACCCTGGCGGCCAATGGCATGACAGCCAAAGTGTATCCATCCGATGGGCTCGCGCAAACCACAGGAAAATTTAACGGCATTATCTCTAATCCGCCGTTTCATGATGGCCTCGCCAGCACCACCAGCATAGCGCAGAACTTTGTCACCGATAGTGCTAAGCAATTACAACATAATGGTATTTGGCAAATAGTAGCCAATCGCCACCTGCCCTATTCCGATATTATCGCCGCCGAATTTGGCCAATTGAAAGTGGTTGCCGATAACAACAAGTACAAGTTGTATTACTTCCAGCACAAATAGATGTTTGATTAATAACGCGCAGATGCTTTCGCTGAAGCGCGTTATTGGCAACACCAGCCACTCACTCTTATCCCAATCCCTGTTTGTTTTTAGATAAAACCTCCCTTTCATCGTGTTACAAAATTCAATATTGTGATCTGCCGCATGCCAGCGATTCTGACAATTCCTCACTTATAATCACTCAACAGCCGTTCCTAACATAGGGATTCGATTTAAAACATCAAAATAATGGTTAAACCTAAAATCAATATAAGTTGTGGTTTATTCAGTAATTTTTGTTATAAAACCAGAGATAACACTGATTATAAGACTCAATTTTTTATAAAAAACTATTTTAAAATTCACTCATAGACCATTAACAACAAAATGACAACATTTGCTGATTTTGCAGCCAAAAAGGCTTCTTTACCCTAAGTTTCTACTGTTATACTCAAAACAGCTTCTTAACAAGAATAAAACGCAATTACTAGGAATGCCCCTATGCTGGACCCTGAACTCATAGAGCTAAACAGCGATAAGACAAAAGCTGAATTGCGCCTGATCCCGAATGTCCATGGTCCAGTCACCCATGAAGACATAATGCGCCTGTTATCTTTACCTGAATTCGCCGCCCTGTTTCCGCTAGAACCAGCCATTACTAAAACCGTCGCTAAAATCAACTCTCTTTGTAATCAAGACGATGGAAAATTTGAGCTCTATACTACTTTGGCCGAACGTCGCGATGGCAGCATAGCTATCGAGATTAGTCCCGATAAAATGCAAGCCAGTCTTAAACTTACCGCAGCATGGGGTGGTAAACAGATAGATTTGCCAGAGATCCTCACTCATCTCAAAAAAAACAACGTCTGCATGGGGCTAAGCAAACTCAAAATTCAAGCTCTACTAAAGCAACTCAGCACACTCAAGCCAGGGGAAATCTGCCAAAGTGAAATAGCCCAAGGCAAAGCCCCTGTTAATGGACTCAATGCGGTACTAGAACGCAAAGTATTCCTTGCGCGGGAGCGCTTGCTTCAGCCACAAGAGCGCGAAGATGGCAGTGTCGATATGCGCAATTTAGGCGCAATGATCGTTGTTAAAGCCAATGATCTCTTGATGGTTAAACATTTAGCCACCGAAGGCACTCCGGGCTACAACATCAAGGGCGAAGTCCTTAAACAAAAACCAGGTAAGGATGCAGTGCTTCAAGCGGGTACAGGCACAGCTTTTCATCCCAAAGATCCCAATAAGCTGATCGCCACAGTGCCGGGGCAACCCGTCGAAACCCGTACAGGTATGAATGTCGATGATGTACTGCAACTTAAAGATGTCGACATCAGCACAGGCCATGTCACCTTCAAGGGCAGTATTTTAATCACAGGTGATGTCCACGAGGGCATGATAGTTAAAAGCTCAGGCGATATTACCGTGATGGGGTTTGTGGACTCCGCCACCCTTGAAGCAGAAGGCGATGTCACTGTGAGTAAAGGCATCATTGGCCGCCAGATTAAAGCCAATGAATACTCTACCAATATCTATTCTCAAGGCCAGATCAGCGCCCAATTTGTGCAATATTCTCAATTAGTTGCCAAAGGTAATATCTTAGTCACTAAACAGTTGCTGCACAGTAATACCAAAACCGCCGGCAGTTTAACGGTCAGCGATCCTAGCGGTCGTCGTGGTGATCTGGTTGGCGGAGTTGCACACGCTGAAAAAGGCATCACGGCGGTTGTCATAGGTGCAACGGCAGGGACTAAAACTGACGTTTACTGCGCAATGGGACAGGCTGAACTCAAGCAAGATCTCAAGCTACTCGATGAGAGCGTTAAAGCTATGGTTGTCGCCAGTTTAGATATCGAGGCTCGCCTCAATAAACTGCCCCCAAAGTCAGAATGGCAAGCTGACGCGGTTATGATTGAGCAAATCAAGATGATGCTTGATGAAAAGAATCGCATCATGGACGAACGTACCCGTGAAGAGCTTGAATTCGATACCTTTAAACAAGAAGTCGAAGGCTACTACGAAAAATACCGCATCGAAGTGCTTAAACACGTATTCCTTAACGTTGAGCTGCATATAGGTCCAGCAAATCACCGTACGGCACGTGAACACGGCACTTGTTGTATTGCCAATGTTAATCAAGAGATTAACTTTGACTATAACGCCAAGGCCAAAGCTGCACCGAGCACATAAAGTTCACTAGGGTTCTTAACGCCAGTGCTGAGGCGGCTTTCGCTCGGTAGCCAAACCTCTGAACTCGTTCTGGCCTCTATCTATCTTCTCCAAGCGTGGCATACTGCTCACAGATAAACGCACGCAGCAGTATGCCAAGTCACCTTCTTGCTAAATCCTAATCCTTGTTTACTGCCGCCGATTGATCTCAGAGAATACCTCAGAGCCCATTTTAAACTTCCTAAGGATCTGAAATGACTAGCGTTAAGATGTCGAGTATTGAATGGCCAGCGATTGTAAAACTGACTCAAAATGACGAATTACTTTACCTAGAACATCAAAGAGATTGGCTCGAACTGGCCTGTCTCTATCAGCATCACTTCATCGAAACCGATCAATTATTAGACTCCAAAGGGCAGCGATACCTTATCAGTGCCTGTCCACAAAAAATCCATGAAGATCCTGTTGGCGAATTACCTCGATTACTGCGCCAAAAACAGGATTTGCCACTCAATGAATTTATCAAATGGGTTCAAAATCATGCCCAAGCACTAGGACAATGTTGTGTCGCTAAACTGGCTTTCACGACAATTGCCCAAGGCATTGAAATTGTTCGTACCCTCGATGAATAAACAGCAAGCACATGATAAGCCATAATAAATGGCTATCAATAACTCAGTTAATCAATAAAAAACAATATGACCTTAAAAGCTAATATCCTCACAATCAATTCACAGGCATAATTTGCCGCGGTGTAACAGCGCTAAGCCAGACGGTAAAGCGCTTAAGATGCACTCCAAAATAACCGTTTTCTGCGTCGACTCAAGGGATGACGTTTAAGTTGGCACTAAATATACAAACAGATGGAACCGAAATTGGAACTACTTAAGATTGACTGCTTAGGCAAACAACTGCGCTTAGAAGGCTCGCTCGCGGGCTGGCAACAACTCTACTGGGACAACACCTTAGTCTCACAAAAAGAAGCTTCCGTCGATAATGGCGGCCTTAAAGTCCATGTCTTTGAGCTCACTCACCACAATAGCCCGTTGGTGACAGAAAGTGGTGAGCAAGCCATCGCCATGACAGAAGCTAAAATCCAAGTTCGCCTCGAAACCGATCTCGTTTGGCAGCCTTTCCGCCTCGATTACTGCTTGCTGATGGATGACAAGATTATCGACCAAGGGCGACGGACAGAGAAAGATATCGAACGCCAAACACCAGAAACGCCCATCGTTAAGCAGCAAAAAATCAGCATGATAGGACTCGCCTCCCTCGGCTTTAAGCTGTTAAAAAGCGCTAAAGTCATAAAGGTAGTGTTAGCGGGCGCCAGTGTTGCCGCTTACTCTTGGCTATTCTCCTTCCAATTCGCCCTCGCACTTATCGCCTGTTTGGTATTTCACGAATATGGCCATATTCGCGCAATGAAATATTTTGGGATGAAAACCAAAGGGATTTACCTTATTCCCTTTATGGGCGGACTCGCGCTCTCCGATGAAAAAATTAATACACGTTGGCAAGATGTGGTGATTTCCATCATGGGACCGACCTTTGGGCTCTTGATGTCCATCGCTTCCTTGATTGCTTACCACGCAACAGGCAATGTGTTTTTTGCTGGCCTTGCCGCCTTTAATGCGCTGCTTAACCTATTTAATTTATTGCCTATTTTGCCACTCGATGGCGGCCATATTTTAAAGAGCATTAGTTTTTCGATGAACAGTATCATGGGGCTGGTCGCCTGCGCCGCCGGTGCCGCTTTCGGAGTGTATATCAGCTACACCTTAGGCTTAGCGCTATTGGGCTTCTTACTGTTGATTGGCAGCTTAGAAATCATTTTCGAATGGCGAACTCGTCATCAAAGCCATCTGCTGCCATTAGACAGATACGGGCAAATCTTCTCGGTTATTTGGTACTTGCTCACGGTTGGTGCCTTAGTCGGCATCATCTGGCACTTAGCGGGAACGGGCGATGATATGCTCAGCTTGCCGCTGCAAATATTACGCAGCTAATCCGCTTAACGGCTAAGCACAGATTCAAACACTCACCCTGAGCAATATAAAAAACCGCTATTAATAGCGGTTTTTTATTTTTCTGTCGCGCTGTGATGCTTTTACAAAAATGCGCTATTCCTTTGCCAAAGGCGGAGCGATATCGCTGCCGCCAAGGGCTTGATAAAGCGTCGCTTGGGCGGTGAGTTGGTTATAGCGATTCTCGAGTAAAGCCGCCTCGGCGCTGCGACGATTCTCTTGGGCATCAATCCAATTCTGAATACCGATAGCGCCATTGCGGTACTGACTCTCATAAATGGCTTCAACGGCTGCCGCTGCACTGAATTGCTGTGCCAACTTCTCCCCTTGATAACGATATTGCTGCTTAGCCGAAATCGCGTTATCGACATCTTCAAAGGCGGAATAAAGCGTCTTGCGATAATTCACCACTGCAGTTTGATAATCGATATCGGCAATGTCGTTATTGATTTGCATTTGATTCCACTGCAAAAAGGGCAAGACTAGCCCTGCGCCTAAACTGCCAACGGGATTACGTAATAACTCTTTTAACTCAGAGGTCGACTCCCCAACACCGCCAGTTAAACTCAGGCTTGGAAAATAACTCGCATAGGTCGCATCTTTACTCGCCAAGGCGGAGCGCAGTTGATACAAGGAGGCCTTCACATCTGGGCGTCTCACTAATAAATCTGCGGGTACACCCACGCTAACGTCCGGCACTGCTACGTCGGGGAGTTGCTTAATCTCAACCCAAGTTCCCCCTGAAGCTAAACTCTGCGCAGGAACAGCTGCAGGTGCCTGATTCAGTAATATCGCGAGGGCATTTTTAGCCACAGTTAATTGCTGAATAAGCTGGCTATGGGCAGCCTCTTGTCCCGCCATACTGCGCTGAGCTTCAAGCACATTCACTTGCGTCACGGCCCCAGAATCATACTGCCTTTGGGTTAATGCCAGCGTTTGCTGACTGTACTCGATACTCTTTTGGCTTAAATCAATCCGTTGATTTAAATAACCTATCTGCCAATACAAGGATGCAGTGGTCGCCACTAGGCTTTGGGTGGTACTTTCTCTATCTTCGGCGCTCGCCAGCGCCGCCCATTGAGCTTGGTCGATATTGGCCGACACTTTGCCCCACAAATCCACCTCATAACTCACGGACAATTTTGCTTGATAACTCTTAGTCGCATCGCCACCCTCAAGTGGCTGATTACGGGAAGCGTCAAGGTTTGCCGATAACTGTGGGTATAGATCATCCCGCGTTAGTCCTGCCTGCAAGCGTGCCTTACGCAGCGTTAAGGTCGCTAGGGTTAAGTCATTGTTAGTGCTCAACACTTGACTGACCAGCTTATCGAGCTCGGGCTGATGAAACTGCTGCCACCAAGGGTCGACTTTTACTTGCTCATTCACTGTGGTGTTTTGCCACTGTTCGGGAATAGCCAGTGCGGGTGGTTCAAAGTCTGAACGCATAACACTGCCACAACCACTCAACAGGGCTATGCACAGAGCTGGTCCCAAAGCCGTGCAAACAGCAATAGCACAGCTACGAAGCGAAAATGGTAGATTAAATAGTTTATTATTCATGGTGTTATTACTCTCTAGCTAGTGCGTCAACGGGATCTAACTGCGCCGCATTGCGGGCGGGTAAGAAACCAAATAGCACACCAATTAAGGTCGAGCAGGCAAAGGCGGCAACGATGGAGGAGGTAGAATAAATCATTTGGAAACTGCCCCCCGTTTGAGCAAACACCACGCCAATTAAGTAGGACAAGGCGATGCCTAAGGTGCCACCACACAAACACACTAAAATGGCTTCGATAAGGAACTGGCGCAAAATATCACTCTGGCGCGCACCCACCGCCATACGTACCCCGATCTCACGGGTTCGCTCAGTCACAGACACTAACATAATGTTCATCACCCCAATTCCACCAACGACAAGGGAAATCACCGCGATAGCCGAGATCAGTAAGGTCATGGTTGCTGTGGTTTTTTCGATGTTCTGCCTAATGGTATCGGTATTAATGGTGAAGAAATCTTGCGTGCCGTGGCGCATTTTAAGCAGCGTGATAATACCCTGCTCCGCCGCGTTACTCGGCACAGTTTCATCGAGTCGCACTGTGATGCCATCCAAATAGTTTTTACCCACCATACGGCCAGAAACTGTGGTGTAAGGCACCCATACATTAAGTGCATCGCTGTTACCAAAAGCACTTTCTTTAGGCTGCGTCACACCTATGATACGTACGGGTAAATCTCCAAGGAAAATCACTTGCCCTATCGCCGAGTTATTGTCGGCTGCACTGTTAGGGAAAAGCTCCTTACGGGTATTGTCATCAATCACCGCATCTTGGGCGAGCGATGCGACACTTGCATCATCCCAAAATTGGCCCTGCGCTAACTCGTACCCTCTTACACGGAAAAACTCAGGCCCCACTCCATTCACCGATGCCGATACCGCTTTATTACCAAAACGAACCGTTGCAGTAGAGCCAATGCTTGGCGTCACGCTATCAACATAGGGCAGATTTTTAAGGGCATTGGCGTCCGTTGCGGTTAAGGTGCGCACCCGCGCCGAGCGTCTATCGCCAAAACCAGAACCGGGGCGAATATCAATCGTGTTAGTCCCCATCGAACTGATACTTTTGAGGATGGCCTGCTGCGAGCCTTCACCTAAGGCCACCACAGAAACCACAGAGGCGATACCGATAATAATCCCGAGCATAGTCAAGAAAGTACGTAACCTGTGGGTCGACATTGCCACCAGCGCCATTTTAAACGCTTCGACATATCTGTCCCACGAAGCCACCCGCGCACGCGAGCCATCTTTTGCTGCCACTGCACTGCTAGGATTTTGTGGCGCCATATTTTGTAACGTTGAGCTTTGCGACGTCGAAGTTTGTGACGTCGAGCTTTGTGGCTTAGCCGTTTGTTTATCCTGACTGCGCTCATCGCTGATGATCACGCCGTCTTTGATTTCGATAATGCGGTCGGCATATTGGGCCACGTGCATATCGTGGGTCACGATAATGATGGTATGACCGTCGCTGTGCAGCTCCTGCAACAACTGCATCATTTCTTCGCCGCTGTGACTGTCAAGTGCACCTGTTGGCTCATCCGCAAGGATCACATCGCCGCCATTCATCAAAGCGCGCGCCACACTGACCCGCTGCTGCTGTCCGCCACTGAGCTGATTGGGTTTATGGTCAAGCCTGTCGCCAAGGCCTAAACGCGTTAACAAATGCTCGGCCCTGTCTTTACGCACCGTGCGTTCTTTACCCGCATACACAGCAGGCACTTCGACGTTGCCTATGGCGGTCAAATCACCCAGTAAATGATAACGCTGAAAGATAAAACCAAAGTGCTCGCGGCGCAGCTGCGCTAACTCATCAACGTCCATCGTTGAGGTATCTTGGCCGTTGATAAAATACGCGCCCTTTGACGGCTTATCTAAACAACCAAGAATGTTCATTAGGGTCGATTTACCCGAGCCAGAAGCACCTACTATCGCCACCATCTCGCCACGGCCAATCGACAAGTTCACATCTTTCAGCACAGTGAGTTGCTGCTCACCCGCCTGAAAAGTGCGATAACAACCTGAAATTTCAAGTAATGCCGTTGTCACTGTTAAAACCTCACGCTAGGTGGGCGACGTAATTTACTGCTGCCATCATCGGAAGACGGCATGCCAAGCACAACCTGATCGCCTTCCTTCAAACCCGCGGTGATTTCAGCATTGATTTTGTTGTTAATCCCCACAGTGACATCCACATATTGCACTTGGTTATCAACTAACACAGGCACTTGATATTGCGGGCCGCTGCGGGCTTTACGCTCGACAGACTTAGCCTCTGGCGCCGCGGATTTCTCCCTCGGCTTTATACGCAATATCTGCGCAGGCACTAATAGCGCATCATCGGCCTTAGCTAACACTATGGACACCTGCGCCGTCATGCCGATACGCAAGGTGCGGTCAGGGTTTTCTACATCAAACAGACCATGGTAATAAATGGCGTCTGAGTCGCTAGAGCTCATATTGCTATCGTCGCCATCCATCGAAATCGGCCCAGGCTCAATCGCCCTCAAAACGCCACGGTAGGGATGATTCGGTTTTCCAAGGACAGTGAAATACACGGCTTGACCCGGATGGACATTGACAACATCGGCTTCGGAAATCTGCGCTTTAACTGTCATGGTATCGAGCTGCGCCATTTCAACTATGGTCGGTGTTGTTTGATTAGCGTTAACGGTTTGCCCCACTTCCACCGCGGAATACACCACAGTGCCATCCATTGGCGCGGTAATTTTGGTATAACCTAAATCGATTCTGGCACTGTCGACGTTAATTTCAGCCTGCTGTTTTTGCGCTTCTAATTGCTCAAGCTCGGCTTGATAAACCGTTAGATTAGCATCGGCCACTTCATAATCGGCGCGGGAACTGGCCTTATCGGCAAGCATTTGCTGCTGGCGGCTAAATTCCAACTTGGCTTGGCGGATCTGCGCCTGTTTAGCACGGAACTGAGCATTGATACTCTTGAGTGATGCGAGGGCATCCTTCAAATTATTCTGCTGCGCTAGGCTATCAATCTGAGCAATCAAATCGCCTTTCTTTACTTCATCACCCAGTGCCAGCGGCAAACTTAAGATTTGCCCCGATACCTGCGCACCTACACTCACCAGTTTGGATGCCTGCAACATGCCATTGGCAAGTACTGAGTTTTCGATATCGCCACGGCGCACCGCTTCAGTTACATAGGTAGGTGCCATTTCAGGCTTATGCCACATAAAATAAGCACCACCACTCAGGAGGATTAAGCCGCTTAACGCGAGCAGCAATTTACGCTTTGAGGATTTTTTCATCGGTATTGTCGTGTCCATCAATGCTAAAGACAGCAAGCATTCATCTTGCTAAGGAACTGAAATTGTTCCAACAGTATATAGAGTTAGCCAAAGACAGTAGACGAAGGAAGTGTCGTTAACAGGTAAAGATTTGCAAATATCTGTGTAGAAATTGACAAGGAAAGCACGATTGAGTGGTGCTTAGGCTCAATGGAGATTTAGTACGATACCAAATCGTTAGGTGGTAAATTGTTGTTGTCTACATTCTATGACTGTGCCACTTGTGGTAGTTCAGCCATTCAAACGAATCTAGATACAGACTTCATTTGATTCTTTTTCAAGAAAAATCAACGTCGTAAGGTGAAGCCCCACGACGTTGATCTTCTCTAAAAGAATGAAAAATACAAATCAAGTTCGTAAATAAAAGAAACCATTAGATTCCCCACCAACCCATTGCGAAAACAATAACGCCAAGTTACTGGCCATCCCCAGTGAATAACCCAATGATTAACCCAATTAATCACTCAATTCGACTAATTCATGCTGGCGAGGATCACCTGCGTGGCATCAAAACAGGCGAAACATGATTCGCCGACAGCCAAACTCTGCATTTGGGTAAGTGGCATCACTGAATAAATGATGTCTTTACCATCAATGTCTATGGCTAATTCGGCCTTATCGCCAAGTTCAGTCACACTCAGCAAACGACCGCTTAGGCAATTTTGCCCATCCAGTTCACAGGCATGAGTCATAGCCAGTACTGCGGGGGCTTTAAACAGTAACAACACAGATTTATCCATGGCTAACTGCAAGCGCTCGCGGCTCGAATGGGTCACTGAAATCTGAATCTGTTGCCCGCCCGCTAAGGTCACGCTGATTTCGTCATTTAATCCAAATGAATCAATGCCATTGATACGACCCGTTAACTGATTACGGGCGCTAGTATTGAGTGAGAAATGCGCCATCACATCCAATAAACTGTGCATGTCGACGGACTCATCAAGCAAGGCGGCCAAGGCCATTGCTTGTACTTGGGAGGTGATGGAATACACCTTGAGCAAACGCTCGCCAAATTCGGTGAGTTTCGCGCCGCCACCGCCTTTGCCTCCCTTTTCGCTACACACTACGGGTTCGGGCATGGCGGTGTTCATCTCATTGATCGCGTCCCACGCCGCTTTATAACTGATCCCCGCAAGCTTGGCGCCTTGGCTGATCGAGCCTGTGTTGGCAACCTGCTCAAGCAGGCTTATCCGCCTAGGATTGGCGAAGGGCTTATCCCCGAGGGAAAGCGTAAGTAATGCATGTAAATCCATCGTTTATCCCGCACCCAAGTCTGACTTGAGTCCTATTGTCCTTCATCGTCTTGAGGATACCAATAAGATTGCCGAGATATTTCAGCGGATTAATGCCATTAATCCGCAAGAAACCGCACACAGATCACTAATTGATTGCTTAGGGCTTGAATGATCGATGTATAGATTGATATATAACGATCACTTTTTATCACGGAGGAACACCATGAAATCTATTCACCTTAAGCAATTACTGCGTTTTACCACGGCTTCGTTATTCACAATGGTACTGACATCTAGCCCAATTTTTGCGGCAGACAATGAGCAAGTGACTGTTTTTGCAGCGGCATCGCTCACCAATGCACTTAACGAAATCGGCCAGCAATATGAAAAAGAACACAATACCAAGGTGATATTCTCCTTCGCCTCTTCCTCAACACTGGCAAAACAAGTGGCCAATGGTGCACCCGCCGATCTGTTTGTCTCGGCGAATCAAAAGTGGATGGATTATCTGGTCGATGCTAAAGCGGTCGATGTTAACAGCCGAAAAACCTTGTTAAAAAATACCTTAGTCTTGATTGCCGAGAAAAATAGTCCCATCACAGAAGTCGTGCTCAATGGCGATTGGGATATTAAAGCCGCATTAAAAGGCAGTCGTATGGCTGTTGGCGATCCAGATCATGTGCCTGCTGGACAATATGCCAAGCAAGCCCTCGAAAACCTCAAGCTGTGGCAAGCCGCTGAGCCCTTACTCGCCCGTGCTAACAATGTCCGTGCCGCCCTCGCTTTGGTTGAACAGGGTGAAGCGCCGCTTGGCATAGTGTATTCAACCGATGCGAAAGTCGCCCAAAAGATCAAAATCGTTGGCACCTTTCCAGAAACGAGTTACAGCCCAATTGAATATCCTGTCGCCTTAGTCAAACAAGAATCGACCGCAAGCGCCAAAGCGTTCAATGAGTATCTGCAGGGCCCAAGCGCAAAAAATGTGTTTGAGAAATATGGCTTTGGAGTGAATTAGGGTGCTGAGTGGTTCTTTGTTAAGCGGCTCTATGCTAAGTGGCTCTCTTTTAAGCGACTATGAAATTGCCGCACTGCTGCTCAGTTTAAAGGTGTCATCCGTTGCCGTTATCACCAGTTTACCCTTGGGCATTTTATGCGCTTGGGTGCTGGCCAGAGTCGAGTTTCCTGGCAAGGCTATATTTGACAGTGTGCTCCATCTACCACTGGTGTTACCGCCCGTGGTAGTGGGTTACCTCTTGCTGATCAGCATGGGCCGCCAAGGTTTTATCGGCCAGTGGTTATTTAATTGGTTTGGCATCAGTTTTAGCTTTAGTTGGCGCGGTGCTGCCCTCGCGGCGGCGATAGTGTCATTCCCGCTGATGGTCAGAGCCATACGCCAATCCTTTGAAACTGTTGATATTCGACTCGAGCAGGCCGCACGCACTTTAGGTAGCAGTCGATGGCGAGTATTTCTCACCATCACGCTGCCGCTCACCTCTCCAGGGATAGTGTCAGGCATGATTATCGCCTTTGCTCGCAGCCTAGGGGAATTTGGCTCAACTATTACCTTCGTTTCTAATATTCCCGGTGAAACTCGTACAATTCCGCTCGCCATGTACTCTTTTATTGAAACCCCAGGGGCAGAATATCAGGCCATGCGCCTGTGCATTATCTCGATCGTTATCGCGCTCGCGTCTTTACTCGCCTCCCAATGGCTGAGTAAAAAAGCCCTGCAGAGGACGGCAAGCGTATGTTAACAATCAATATTGAAAAACGACTCGGACAACTGCAACTGAAAGTCGATACCCAATTGCCATTGCAAGGCGTGACAGCCGTTTTTGGCCGCTCGGGTGCGGGTAAAACCTCGCTAGTGAACCTGCTCGGCGGGCTTTCGACCCCAGATAGCGGTGAAATCCGCCTCGGTGACAAACTGCTTTATCAACAAGGCAAAGTGAACCTTCCCCCAGAGAAGCGCCAAATTGGCTATGTATTTCAAGAGGCACGGCTGTTCCCGCACTATAGCGTGAAGGGCAATCTCAACTATGGTGTGCGTAAAGCTAACCCAGTCTTGTTCGATAGAATTGTGCAACTACTAGGGATTGAAAAACTCCTCAGTCGTTATCCCAGCACGCTATCTGGCGGTGAAAAACAACGGGTTGCCATTGGCCGTGCCCTGCTGACATCACCTGACATGCTGCTAATGGATGAGCCGCTGGCATCACTCGATTTACCCCGTAAACGCGAGTTACTGCCCTACTTGCAAACCTTATCGCAGGAACTAAAACTGCCGATAGTGTATGTGAGCCACAGCCTAGATGAGATCTTACAACTGGCGGATTATATGCTGGTGCTGCATCAGGGGAAATTGATCGCCCAAGGGGCCTTAAGTGAAGTGTGGAATAGCGAGCAAATGCGCCCTTGGGTGCCATTGCAGGAACTCAGCTCACTCCTCAGTGCAAAGGTCGCCGACAGACATCCCGACTACCCCATGACTCGACTCGTGATGGATGATGGAAACTATTTGTGGGTAAGTGGCTATCTGGCTGAAACGGCGAAGAAACTCAAAGTGCGTATTCAGGCAAATCATGTCTCGGTTTGCACTGAGATCCCCAAAGGCTCAAGTATCCGCAACCTGCTAAAGGGAGAAATTAAAGAGTTATACCCCAGCGATAACGGCGAGCAAATCCAATTAAAAATCGCCCTAGGCCGCGATGAACTTTGGGCCAACATCACCCCTTGGGCCTGCGACGAACTGCAACTCACTCATGGCAAAGCGATTTATGCACAAATCAAAGGCGTGACTATGACGCAAATGGATATCGCTGAATCCCACTAGCTCAACCTAGAGCACCGTTCGAAAACCAAATTTCAGGCACAAAAAAACCGACTCTAGGTCGGTTTTAGTTCCTTCATCAGAAGGATTTGGTACCAGTGGCCAGACTCGAACTGGCACGCTTTTAAGGGCGGGGGATTTTGAATCCCCTGTGTCTACCGATTTCACCACACTGGCATATCAAATATGCACTTAGAAGCAATCAAAACAACTGGCTGTCTCTAAGTGCTGGGAATTATACCTTTGCTTATGACAATGGCAAGTCTTTTGCCGCGACTTTAATACAAATTGCATTTAACCGCTCAAAAATCATGCTCTTGGGGTTATTCTGCGCCATGGGATAATAAAAAAGCGGTATATTCTTTATCACTTTTTTGAATATGGTTTACCAACCAAGCTTTCAAGAAAGCCATTAATTCGTCGGCAACATCTTCACCCCTAACAACCCGCTTTTGAAAATCAAGTACTTGCCCAACTAACTTGCCGTGCTTTTCCTTGTGGCTGTCAGTTTGAGGGTAACCAAAACGCGCAAAGAGTTCCTCTTCATAGGCAAAGTGATTGGCGGTGTAATCCACTAACCCTTGCACGATACGTTTGATGGCTTCGAGTCCATACTCTTCATTTAATGTGCGGTGTAATTCATTGATCAATGAGACTAAGCGCTGATGTTGACGATTGATCTCAGGCATTCCTATGTCTAACTCAGGCCCCCATTTCACAAAGAGTTTATTTTGCGCCTGACTCGAATTAAAAAATGCCGCATTCACATGGAATCGATGCAGCAAGGAGCCAATTTCCTGCGACATGTTATACACTTTCAAACTCGATAAGTTAGTGTTGTTGGTGTGGGAGGCATTACTCAGGGCTAGCTCAGCCATCACACTGATATTTTTATTAATTTCCTCTGCTACTGTATGTTGTTGTCCCGATGCCGTGGCGATTTGGTGGGACATATCGGTAATGGTCTCCACCTGAGCGACAATCTGCCCGAGTGCACTGTGAGCTTGATCAACCATATCAGCCGTTTCGTCGGCAATCGCCACGTTTTTCAACATGACTTCAACACCATGTTGTGCGCCTTTTTGTAATGCGGCGATTTGCTGCTGGATCTCAACCGTGGCTTCGGATGTTCGTTTAGCTAGATTACGTACTTCATCGGCGACTACAGCAAAACCGCGACCATGTTCACCCGCTCTCGCACTTTCAATGGCAGCATTTAAAGCGAGTAAATTGGTCTGTTCGGCCACCTGCGAAATGGTTTCAATAATGCTACTGATATTGTTACTGTCGGCGGCCAAGTGCTCGATCACGGTTCGAGTATCATGGATCTGTTGCGACATAGCGCCAATTTTAGTGACTATGCCATTCATGATTTGATCACCGCGCTTAGCAGAACTTTGGGCAATATCAGCTGCCTGCGCAGCACTCACCGCATTTTGCGATACGGCTTGAACACTTGAAACCATCTGCGTCATCGCACTGGCGGCCAGTTCAGTTTGATGCTCTTGCTCTAACACGCCTTGCTTTGCCTGTTCACTGATAACCTTGATATCCGAGGCGACTTTTTTCATCCCTTCACAGGTATCAGATAAAGACAAAATCGTACGGCTGACATCTTCGCCCATGCGATTAATGTTATGTACTACCTTAATGAACACACCCGCATCTTTCTCTTCCAATTGATAACTCAAATCTCCCTCGCCTAAGTGGTGTGCTGCACGTTCAAGTTGTCTCAAATTACGAATTAATTTATTGATGTTGAACATTAAAATGGCGGCGAGCGCGCTTAAACACAAAATAGCAACAAAGTGCCCTGTGATCACCAAACAATAGAGGGGATAAATCAGCAACAATAGTGGCGCAAAGATAGAATTATATCCCATTGAATCCTTGTGACTTTTTTTAGAATCCATTTTTTACTCCTTTAAAAAACTGATATCGCGCCTTCATATAAAAACAAGAACGAATAAATGGAATAGCGCGTTAACTGAATATCGATCGAGTTGAATAGGTTAATCCTAGACGCTAACGGAAGAAGAAACAAAGCTAAATTATTTGAACTCGTCGCTGTTAAGCATACCTTTAAATTTGACCAAGATCACAGAGTTAACTAAGCGTTATGACTTTGTATTCCTATGTCGATTTTTTATTGATCGAGATCAGTATTTTAGCTATCGAATACCGCTAATTTAGCGAGGACTTCACAGGAAAGAGGATTTCAGTCATGGCATTTTGGTTAGATCTGATGTTTGGTAACCCCATAGGCTTACTTTCAATGATCGTTATCTTTAGCACAATAGGGATAGTGTCTTATATCACTTGGATGTTCATTGTGAAGTCGGCACCGAAACCATAGTTTTTGCTCCAGTTGTTCTTCATGTTTCTTGTATAAATGCAAAATCTAGGGGGTTTTATCACCCCCATTTTTTGTTGTCTCGCTTTTCAGAATACTGCAACTCATCTAAAGCCAGCACTCATCCGAGCGAGACAAAACACGCCTATGCAGCGTGTTTTCTGTTTTGTACTAATCCATTCAAAAATTGCGGGCGCGCCTTAATCAACGACTGCATTTCTTCTTGGCTCGGCTCACCTGCTGGCAAACGCAGCACATCACGGTTGAGGTACATACGCGCTTTCATGGCAATCTTATAGTCAGCGGTCGGTCCCTGAATCGCATAATGGCGCTCGTTACCGAGCTTTTCTAAGATGCAGGCATTTACTAAACTTTTTACAGCGGGTTCATTTTGCGGCAGAGTCAAAATCGTGGCGCCTTGAAGAAAGAATTCCCTCACTAAAGCTCGCTCAGCGGGATCAAGTAGATTCACTTTAGCTTCAATCGTCTCAATAACACGCTTATCGCTTAAATGACGGATAGACTCATCTAAACCTAAGTTAATTAATTGACTCAAAAAATAAGCGATAGAAACGATTAGACCTAATCCAACAAACTGTGCATGTTCTGGCACAAATTTATCGAGCGCCAGCACTGCCAGCACATTAGGGGGAATAAGAAGTAAGACAGAACAACTCACCATAAGCCACAGCATGACTCTAAACATCATTTTCTTTGGGCTAAAAAACTTAACTGAATCCAGCTTGAGTTTAAACATAGTGCTATCCCAGTGACAAAAAATTGAACTTATCGGCTAATAAGCAAATTTAATGCCACAAATGAAGACATATTTCGTTGATTTTATCTGCGAGAAAATGCACTTTCTGGATCTGTAGGTCTATGCTTATAAGCATCTCAAGCCGCTATTGCATAAAGAAAATTTAAGATGCTGACATTCTTTAGCCAACTTATCAAAAGCCCCATAGGCAGGCACCTTACCCTGTCTATTGTACTTTTTAGTTCTGTTATCACCTTAATCACCACTGCGTATCAGTTGATCAGTGATTATCGCAATGATGTCGTGCGTATCGATAGAGTATTTTCCAACATGGAAAAGGTGAACTTAGATGTGCTCGCCGCCAGTATTTGGGTTATTGACGAGCGGCTCATTAACACTCAGCTCAATGGGCTAATTCAGCTGCCCGATATTAACTATATTTCGATTAAAGATGACAGCGGCCAAGCATGGAATGCAGGCGAGCAGAAACAAGAACACTCCTTAGATAAAACCTTTCCTTTAGTCTATAAATCACCGACTGAAAACATCAATGTCGGCACACTCGAAATACAAGTCGATGTCGATGCTATCTATCAACGCTTGTATGATAAGGCCATTATCATTCTGCTTTCTAATGGCATTAAAACCTTCTTAGTGGCTGGGTTTATTCTATTTTTAGTGTGGTTCAACATTACTAAACACTTAGATAAACTCAGCCAATACTGCAAAAATATCGACATAGACCATGAATACGAGCCACTACAATTTGACCGTCATGAAAAAATTGATGAGTTTAAACAAGTCGCCGATTCCATCAATAGCATGCAAGTACAACTTAGAAGCTCATTTAGCGCCTTAAAGAATTCTAAGACGGAACTGCAAATAGCCTTAGAAGATAGAGAGCGGCTACTCAAGCTCGAACGTAGCTATAAAGAAGAGCTAGCAAGACAAGTTAAAGAAAGAACACTAGAGTTAGAACAATCCCTTAGCGCACTAAAACGAGCACAACAGGTTTTAGTTGAGCAAGAAAAAATGGCGGCCTTGGGTGGACTCGTGTCAGGGGTTGCACATGAGATAAACACCCCAATTGGCATTTGTTTGACGGCGGCAAGTGCGCAGCTCAGCCATATTGAAGAACTGATCGACCTGATCCACAGCGATCAAGCCACATTAGATGAGATAAATGAAATACTTAATGAGTACCAAGAAAGCTGTGAACTCATTGTCCGTAATATCACTAAAGCCAGCAGTTTAATTCAAAAATTTAAAACGATCGCCATCGATCGCAGTCATGAAGAACACCAATGCTGTAACCTAAACCAGCAGCTACATGAAATCCTAGAGTCGACATTAATTATGCATCCCAATGTTAACGCCTCAACGGAGATCAACGTGGAGCCTACACTCAATATCAAAACCAATATCAGTTTGTTAAATCAAATTGTTAGTAATATTCTCTCGAACGCCTTTACCCATGCATTCCAAGGACATGAAGACAATCTTATCCACATTAGTGCGACTTTGGATGAAGAATCAATTCAAATCAGCATTCAAAATAATGGCTTAGCCATTCCAGCCGATGTTGCTGAGCACATGTTCGAACCCTTCTTTACTACAAATCGTAATAAAGGTGGTACTGGCTTAGGATTATCAGCGGCCTTTAATGCCGCAACACTGTTGAAAGGCACTATGAGTTATCGCGCAGACTCAAAACTAGGCGGCCCACAATTTGATATTAAATTTCCATACACTCAATGTGAACCAGTCAATAATCAACAAGATTTTTATATCTAACTATAACCTAATGAAATTACATAATATTGAAGGGGTATCACCGCCCTTGAAAGCGGTGATATCTTGGCTGAATCTAGATTAAGAGTTTAAACCGCCTCTTGAGCCTGCTGTGCCAATCGCGCTAACACGCGACTTGCCGCCACAAAACCAAATGTCCCAGTGACCATAGTCACAGCCCCAAAACCAGAAGCACAATCCATCCTCATGCTGCCATCAGCCGCCGCTTTAGTACCGCACACTGAGCCATCGGCTTGGGGATACACTAACTGCTCACTGGAAAAAACAGCATCGATAGCAAACCGGCGTTGCACGTTTTTAGAGAAGTTATACTCGCGGCGCAAAATATTACGCACTTTGGCTAGCAAAGGATCTTGGTAGGTTTTAGCGAGATCAGTTAACTGAATTTGCGTCGGATCTGTCTGTCCACCCGCACCGCCCACTGTCACTATCTTAATTTTTTGACGTTTACACCAAGCAATTAACGCAGCCTTCTGCTTAACGGCATCAATACAATCAATAACATAATCAATATTGCCACCCTCTTTAGCTCCAAGCAAATACTCGCCTAGATTATCCAATGTAATAAAATCTTCAATTTCATTCACTTGGCAATCAGGATTAATTTCACGGATCCGTTGTGCCATCACAGCAACTTTAGAACCGCCGATGGTGGAGCTAAGAGCATGTATTTGTCGGTTAGTATTAGTGACACAGATATCATCTAAATCTATCAAGCTTATCTGCCCTATGCCGCTCCGCGCTAAGGCCTCTGCCGCCCAAGTACCGACGCCACCAATGCCAATTACCATCACATGGGATGTGGCAAATTTAGCCAACGCCTTTTGTCCATACAAACGGCCAATTCCGCCAAATCGATTTAGATAGGCCTCAGTCATAAATACTTACCTTATATTACCCAATAACAGCAGGAGCGCTTGCCCTAGCATCGAATGGATGCCAACAGGGGCAGCTTAATAGCAACACCAGAAATGTGCCGTGGATTCTAAACGATATCGACATAAACCGAAATCAGATCCTCAGCCACCAAACACTAGATGCAAAGGGATACGAATACTAAATGAGTGTAACAAAAGCAAAGGCCCATCATTTACAATCGAGTCATTTGGTAATCGACTTAATAAAAACCTGTATTTCACTTGTAAAACAATATGTTGAATAAGCCGCCCTTTATATAAAACTTGATCAGGATCACACTTTATCATTTCAAGTCTGTGCAGACTTTGCCACACAAAAGCTCAACAGCATGCATAGATACTGAAGTTATCAATGCATATAACAGCGATAAGCACAGGAAAATGAAGATGAAAAAGAATCTACTGACGACGGCTATTATTTCTAGCCTCACACTCTATTCATTCACAGCACTCGCCGATGGCCCTGAATTCTATGGTCATGCTGATCTTGCCATTACCAATTCAGACACAGGTTATGCAACTCAAAACCAAAAGGAGGGCACTGTTCTTGAAAACAACTTCTCTTGGTTAGGCGTAAAAGGTTCTGAAGCTGTAAGCCCTTACTTTGACATCATTTATCAAATGGAATTTGGTGTCGAAAACTTTGATAACTCAAATAAAACCTTCAATGCCCGTAATACATTCCTAGGTATCAAAAGTGCCGTAGGTACGGCTTTAGTGGGTCGTAACGATACCGTATTTAAAGCAGCTGAAGGTAGCTTCGATCTTTTCGGTAATACCAATGCTGATATCGACTTACTGGTTGCAGGCCAAACACGCTCCGCCGATGGCATTTCTTACTATTCACCTAAAATTGCCGATCTCGTGACGCTTAATGCCACTTATCTGATGAGTGATAACTATGACCAAGTGGATAGCAATGGCAACGACGTGTATAGCAAAGATCAAATGTATGCTCTGAGCGCCACCTTAGGGGATAAAGCCCTTAAAGCACAAAACTACTATGTCGCTGCCGCCTATAGTGATGGTATTGATAACGTTGAAGCCTATCGTGGTGTGGCCCAAGCTAAATTCGGTGACGTAATCTTAGGTGCCTTATATCAACACAGTGAGCATGTGGATGATAAGTTTGCCAATCTCTCAGGCGATACCTATTTTGTCAACGCAGCCTACTTAATTGGCGACTTAAAACTAAAGATGATGTACGGCAAAGATGACTCAGGTCTAGGCAAGTACGTGAGCCGTTATGTTGGTGACCAAAACAACAGTGGCCTAGAACAGGTCCGTGATGTTGACCTGCAACAGTTCAGTGTGGGAGCTGATTACCGCCTGAGCACTAAGACTATGGTCTATGGTCACTACACACGCTTCGATGGCGATCTTATGTTGGCCGATGTAAAGCAAGACCTGAATGACAACATCTTTACTGTTGGTTTACGCGTTGATTTTTAAATAGATTAATCAACTAACCCCAAGGTTATTTATTGATAAAAAAGCGGCTTCGGCCGCTTTTTCTGCTTAGATATCGCCCCCAAACACAAATCTATAACCAATATGACAGACTTGCTACAGCATTAGTATATGCTACAGTTACCCTCGCCGACGCACTATCTAAGGCAATCCGCCTTACCTACCACTTAAGTAGTAAGTGAAAAATAGAGTTTTACCCCTTTCAGGTAAATTTGCAGTCAAGATATAAGGAAAGATCCCAGAAATGGCCCGAATATAGGCAAGGAGAGCCAAAAACATGATCTGCGCCACAGCCTGCGAGTCGTAAAACTGTAAAAATCGGCGGCAACTTTGTTACCGACTCAGGTAGCAAATGCGTTAAACCACACAAAAACCATGAAAAATGGATAAGAACTTAGGTTCGAGGGAGCACAAAACATGAAAAAGACATTCATCTCTGCATCAGTTGCATCAGTATTGGCATTGGCTTCATTCGGTGCGCTAGCCGAAGGCCCAAGCTTCTATGGTCGTTTAGAGCTTGCTCTAACCCATACTGACACAGGTGCCACTCTACAATCAGGTACTAACGGCTTAAATGCAAACTATGCCGATGAAAATAACGCAGGTACTTATTTAGAAAATAACTTCTCTCTATTAGGTGTTAAAGGCTCAGAAAAAATCGCTGATGGCTTTGACGTTATCTACCAAATGGAATTCCAAGTTGAAAACACTTCTGGTGCAGGTGATGTTTTCAAAGCACGTAACACTTTCTTAGGTTTAAAAACTAACGCTGGTACTGTGTTAGTGGGTCGTAATGACTCAGTATTCAAACAAGCCGAAGGTGCTGTGGATATTTTCGGTAACACTAACGCCGATATCGACCGTTTAGTCAGTGCCCAAACTCGTACTGCCGATGGTGCTTGGTACTATTCACCAAAAATTGCAGGCTTAGTGACATTAAACGCTAACTATCAATTTGATGATAACGACACTACAGCTAAGACTTCTGAAAGCCTATATGCATTAAGCGCAACTCTAGGTGACAGCAAGTTTAAAGAGCAAAACTACTACGCTGCAGTAGCCTATAACAAAGGCATCGCGGGTGTTGATGCATACCGTTTAGTTGGCCAAGCAAAATTCGGTCAATTCAAAGTTGGTGGTTTATTCCAAAACTCTGAAGATGTTGTGAACAATGACATCGAAGGTAACACTTACTTTGTTAACGTTTCTTATGATCTGAACGGTGTAAACCTGAAGGCTGAATACGGCATTGATGAAGCTGGTTTAGGTGGCGCTTACACTAAACTGGGCGGCGTAAAAGGTGCTGATGACATCAATTTCCAAAACTTCAACATTGGTGCTGATTATCGCGTAGCGAAATCAACTATGATCTATGGTCAATACGCTATGTACCGTGGTGATTTTACTGTTGCTAATGCTAAAACAGATCTACAAGATGACAACGTATTCTCTGTAGGTGTACGTTACGACTTCTAATCTCTTAACCAAGAGATAAATTAAAAACCTACTGTAGCGATACAGTAGGTTTTTTTATGTCTCAAATCTAATCCAAAAGCGCCAAAAATAAAAAACCACCTAAGCCAAACTAAGGTGGTTTTAGTTAACCCATTTAATTCTTTACAGCATTGAAACCATTACAAAGCATTAGATGCTCGCTAAAGCATCACCACCGTCACCTAATTCAACGCTATCGACACGTTGTAATCCTCTAGGCAATTTAGCACCACGACGACCACGTTCACCTCGATAATGCTCAAGATCGCTTGGCTTCAGTGTGAGTTTGCGCTTACCTGCCCACAAGGTAACCGGCGTATCACTAGGCACTAATTGTAAATGCGTCATAAGTTCATCGCGACTCTTGGCCCTTTCGGTTGGTATGCCAATAATTTTATTACCTTTACCCTTGGATAATTGCGGTAACGCTTCTAGCGAAAACAGTAACATCCGCCCTTCGTTTGTGATCGCTAGCAGTGACATTTCTTTAGTGCGGTCGATCAACTTAGGCGTTAATGATTTAGCGTTTGTTGGTAGACTCAGCAAGGCTTTACCTGCCTTATTGCGCGACACCATATCGTTGTATGAACAAATAAAACCGTAACCCGCATCCGTTGCTAACAAGTAACATTGGTCTTCTTCACCCATCAACACATGCTGCATGGTTTCGCCAGGTGCCATATTGAAGCGAGTCGTAATAGGCTCACCTTGGCTACGGGCCGATGGCAGAGTATGGCTATCCGTCGCAAAAGCCCGCCCAGACGAATCAATAAACACTGCGGCCTGATTGCTACGTCCCATCGCGCTACATAGATATTGGTCGCCAGACTTATAGGAGAGCGACAAAGGATCGATATCGTGACCCTTAGCACAACGCACCCAACCTTTTTCAGATAAGACAACAGTCACGGCTTCTGTCGGCGTTAACTCTTGTTCAGTTAATGCTTTGGACTCATTACGCAATACGATTGGCGAGCGACGATTATCGCCATAGGTTTCGGCATCTTGAATTAATTCTTTCTTGATCAACGTCTTCAAGCGACGCTCTGAGCCCAATAACTGCTCCAGTTTTTCGCGTTCGGCTTCAAGCTCATTTTGTTCGGCCGTGATCTTAAATTCTTCTAACTTAGCTAAATGCCGTAACTTTAACTCGAGGATCGATTCGGCTTGTTTATCACTGAGTGAAAAACGGGCCATCAACTCGGCTTTAGGATCATCGTGAAAACGAATAATCTCGATCACTTCATCAATGTTGAGGAAAGCGATCATTAGGGCTTCGAGTATATGTAACCGCGATACCACCTTGTCTAAACGATATTCTAAACGACGTTTAACCGTATCAACGCGGTACTCTAACCACTCAGTTAATAAGGTTTTCAACCCTTTAACTCGCGGACGTCCATCGAGACCCAGCACGTTTAAGTTAACTCTAAAGCTCTTTTCTAAATCCGTGGTGGCAAACAAATGCGCCATCAGTTGATCGCAATCGACGCGATTGGAGCGCGGCACCACCACAAGACGCACTGGGTTTTCATGATCCGACTCATCGCGTAAATCGGCCACCATAGGCAATTTCTTCGCCTGCATTTGACCGGCGATTTGCTCTAAAATTTTACCGCTACTGGCTTGATGTGGCAGCGCCGTTATGATGATTTCACCGCCATCTACGGTGTAAACCGCACGTGCTCTTAATGACCCACGCCCCGACTCATAAATTTTTGCAATATCGGCAGACGGGGTAATAATCTCGGCTTCAGTTGGATAATCAGGGCCTGGTACAAAGGCCATCAATTGCTCGAGTTCAAGCTTAGGATCATCGAGCAATGCTACGCAGGCGGAGACTAATTCTCTCACGTTATGCGGCGGAATATCCGTCGCCATACCTACGGCAATACCAGTAATACCATTGAGTAAGATATGCGGTAAACGTGCAGGCAGTACTTTAGGTTCCTTCAAAGTGCCATCGAAGTTAGCACCCCATTCAACCGTACCTTGTCCCAGTTCACTGAGTAACACTTCAGAGAATTTAGAGAGACGTGCTTCGGTATAACGCATAGCCGCAAATGACTTAGGATCATCGGGGGCACCCCAGTTACCTTGGCCATCGACTAACGGGTAGCGATATGAAAATGGCTGCGCCATCAATACCATAGCCTCATAACAGGCACTATCGCCGTGAGGATGGTATTTACCTAATACGTCACCAACCGTACGGGCCGACTTTTTATGCTTAGATTGAGCCGATAAACCTAACTCACTCATCGCATAGATAATTCGACGCTGTACCGGTTTAAGTCCATCCCCAATGTGTGGCAGGGCTCGGTCCATAATGACGTACATGGAATAGTTCAGATAAGCCTCTTCGGTAAAGCGCCGCAATGGCATTTGCTCTACCCCATCGAGACTTAACTTGATAGCGTCACTCATTTTCTTCTAGTTCCTGTGTTTCTTCAGTACTATCGCCCTTATAAAACAAGCGATACACGTTACCTTTTAAATCATCGGAGATGTACATAGCACCATCGGATGCCGATAACAGCGCAAAGGGTCGAGCAACGGGAAATTCACCGTCAAGGAAACTAACAACCGTTTCACGACTCACCACTTTTTGATCTTCAATCTTCAACATCACCACTTGATAGCCAACTTTACTCGAACGATTCCACGAGCCATTTTCGGCGACAAACAACTGATTATGGTAAATATCGGGAAATTGACTGCCGCGATAAAATGCAAGTCCCGTGGGTGCAACATGGGCTGGCAATTCATACATTGGCAGAGTGATTTTTAAATTTTTCGGTTTTTCATAGGCGGGTTCGACAACACTACTGGCATGTAAATAAGGGAAGCCATAATGACTCCCTATCACATCGATGCGGTTAATCTCATCGGGTGGCAAGTTGTCCCCCATCCAATCACGGCCTTGATCGGCAAACCATAATTTTTTGTCTATTGGCGACCAATCAAATCCACTTGCATCACGCACACCAGCCGCAATCTGCTCACTCGCGCCTGTATCAACATTGATCGCTATGATACTACTGTAAGGCACTGGCGCTTCACAGACGTTACAGGGCGCACCAATAGACACATATAAACGGCCATCTGGGCCAAAATTAATTGCCCGAGAACTTTTCTTCTCTGAGTAAGGCAAGTCACTGTAAATCTCTTTGGGTCGACTTGGGCGGCGCAATCTTTGTTCAATATCAACAAAGCGCACTATTTGATTTTCAGTGGCGACAAACAAGTCACCGTTGTGGAATGCAATCGCATCAGGTGATTCAAGCCCTTTGGCTATCACATAGCGCTTATCGACACGACCATCTTGATTACTATCAACGAGAGCATGGATAGTGCCGCTCTTATTGGAACCGACAAATAAAGTGCCATTAGCCCCCATCGCCATCTGCTTAGCATCGCCAATATCCGAGGCATAAAGCGATAAACCAAACCCCTTAGCGACGGTAATCATGATCGATTGGGAACCCGCAAAGGCGCTATTGCAGAGCAATAACGTCACACTCGCTAAGAGCGTAAAACCGGCAGAAAACACCTTTAAGCAATTATAATTATTAGTTTTAATATACAACATTGTAATTTTCTTTATGCCTATGTTTTATTGTTATCGGCAATAGTGCACAACATTAAAGTAAAGCCATGTCACCCTTATCTTCAAGCCAGTTTTTACGGTCCGGCGAACGCTTCTTAGCGAGCAACATATCCATCAAAGCATCCGTTTCTTCGATGTCATCTATCGTCAACTGTACTAAACGACGGGTGTTTGGATCCATCGTTGTTTCACGAAGTTGTAAAGGATTCATCTCACCCAAACCTTTAAAGCGGGTGACTTGTACCTTACCCTTTTTATTCTCAGCGGCAATACGGTCTAAAATACCCGCTCTTTCTGCCTCATCTAAGGCGTAATACACCTCTTTGCCGATATCTATACGGAACAACGGCGGCATAGCAATATACACATGACCCTGCTCAACTAAGATACGGTAATGCTTCAAAAATAGCGCGCATAACAAGGTAGCAATGTGCAGTCCGTCTGAGTCGGCATCCGCAAGGATACAAATCTTGCCATAACGTAATTCAGAGATATCACTACTATCGGGATCGCAACCAATCGCGACCGAAATATCATGGACTTCCTGTGAAGCTAACACCTGTGAAGCATCGACTTCCCAGGTATTCAAGATTTTGCCACGCAGCGGCATGATGGCTTGAAACTCACGATCGCGGGCCTGTTTAGCACTACCACCCGCAGAATCCCCTTCCACGAGGAATAACTCTCCGCGCATCGGATCTTGGCCACTACAGTCTGTCAGCTTACCCGGCAGTGCAGGTCCCGAAGTCACCTTTTTGCGGGCCACTTTTTTGGCGGCCTTTAAGCGGCTCTGGGCATTATTAATGCACATTTCGGCTAAGGATTCAGCTAACTCGGTATTTGAGTTCAACCAGAGTGAGAATGCGTCACGCACAACGCCAGACACAAAAGCAGCACATTGGCGACTAGAAAGCTTTTCTTTTGTTTGACCAGCGAATTGCGGTTCTTGCATCTTCACCGACAATATAAACGCGGCGCGATCCCAGATATCTTCGGGTGAAAGTTTAATACCACGGGGGATTAAATTTCTGAACTCACAGAACTCCCGCATCGATTCCAATAAACCTTGGCGGAAACCATTCACATGGGTACCACCCAGTGGAGTCGGAATTAAATTAACATAACTCTCGCCAATGGATTCACCGCCTTCAGGCAACCAAGTAATGGCCCAATCTGCGGCTTCTAGTTGACCTTTAAAGCAACCCACAAACGGCTCTTCTGGCAATCTTAAATTGTCACCGATAGCCGCCTTTAAATAATCAGTTAGGCCGCTTTCATAGAACCATTCATGGACTTCATTTGTCTGTTTATTGGTGAATTTTATCCGTAAACCTGGGCACAGTACCGCTTTAGCACGAAGCAGATAAATCAGTTTTGAATTTGAGAAGTTAGCCGAATCAAAATAGCTCGCATCGGGCCAAAAATGCACTCGAGTCCCCGTATTACGACGACCACAGGTCCCTGTTGGGCGTAAATCTTCAACCTTAAAGCCATTTTCAAAAGCGATGTCATACACTTGGCCATCACGGCGAACCGTAACTTCGACACGGCGCGACAAAGCGTTAACCACCGAGATACCGACACCGTGTAAACCACCGGAGAACTGATAGTTTTTATTCGAAAATTTACCGCCGGCATGCAATTTGGTCAGAATTAACTCAACTCCAGGAATGCCTTCTTCTGGGTGGATATCCACCGGCATACCACGGCCATCATCAGTGACTTCGAGGGAGTTATCTGTATGTAGAACAACTTCAATTTTTGTCGCGTGACCTGCCAATGCCTCATCGACACTGTTATCTATGACCTCTTGGCCCAAATGGTTAGGTCTGGAGGTATCGGTATACATACCTGGACGGCGTTTAACAGGATCGAGTCCGTTGAGAACTTCAATGGCGTCAGAGGTGTATTGATTTGTCATAGGGCACGCTATAGGTTGTTATATCCGGCCATGTTGCGGCTCGGCATGTCAGTTTGTCAAGGTAAGTGTAAAAATTGGCTTACAGTTTGCAGATGCGACTCATAACCAACAAAGCTGTGATCACCACCCGCTTCAACTCGCAATTGACAGTGATGATACTTATTGACCGCTTCGCGATAATCCAGCACATCATCACCTGTCTGCAATAATACCAAAAAACGATCCGGATTGCGGATCACAGCCGTATTAAATTCAGCGACTTCAGACTTATGCTCAGGTAAGACAAGATAATGCTGTTCAGTGTAAGGATTGAATTGCGGCCCCATAAACTCATCGAACAACTCAAAGGGTTTTACCGCAGGATTAACTAACACCGCTTTGCCACCATAGGTTTCGGCTAAATAGCTGGCGAAATACCCACCTAAAGATGAGCCTATATAAGCTAATGGCTCTTTGGCATCAATCGCCGCCTCAACATAAGCGGTTAAGAGCACCATCGCAGCCTTAGGTGTATTAGGCAATTGGGGCTGATGGAAGGCCACACAAGGGTGATGCAGCGCCATGTACTTAGCCGTCATCACAGCTTTATCTGAAAATGGAGAGCTATTAAAACCGTGAATATAAAGCAGCATATTTCCTCAGGCTGCGGCTATTCGCGTTAATAACCGCTAGAGTTGTTGTCGGGGGAAAAATGGTTACCCGGTACGCGATACACTTTAGTATTGATGCTACCATCGGCTTTCAACTCCAGCAAACGATAACCCGGTTGAACGCCATCCAAGGCAAAATAAGGCGATAACGGCTTAAATTGAATACAAGTGGAAGGTGTCGCCATCAACTGCAACGTGCCATGGGGCCCATTATGATGGGTATCAATACATTGGTGCACATGTCCCCAGAGCAATCCTTTGACCTGCGGATACTTTGCCACTCGCGCGATAAACTCGGCGCCATTGTCCATGCAGTGCTGATCCAGCCAAGTACAATTCACAACGATGGGATTGTGATGCATCACCAGTAAAGTATGGCATTCAGGATGTGCGGCAATGGCTTCATCAATTAATTCGAACTGAGTCTCGGCCATATTGCCGCCAGGCTTTCCCCGCACGGTTGAATCCAACATGAGGATTTGCCAGTTTCCCGCCAGAATACGCTGCTGCCCAAAAATCTGTTCACCCTGCATGTGCAGATACATGATCCGTGGATCGTCATGATTTCCAGGAAGATAATGGCAAGGTAAGCCAACGGGAGTGACTGCTTTCACAAATTGCTGATAGGACTCAGCCGAATAGTCTTGACTCAAATCGCCTGTGGCGAGCATCAAGTGAGCAGGATAGTCCACAGCTCTAATCGTATTTAATACGGCAGCAAAACTTTTGCTAGTATTAACTCCTAATAGCTGAGCTTCAGGATCGGCAAAAAGATGCGGATCTGTGACTTGCACGATACGCACGCTTTCCCCTTCAGCTATGGAGTAAGAGACAGCCTCTTTCAGCACATTGAATACCCAATTCTAAGACTGGCACACGACACTGTGTTGGTAACCAATCTTTAATAACTCTTCCAGGAATGCATTCACCTGGTACTTTTCATCACTTTGATACATGCGTACATTGGGATAATCATACACTGGGCGTAATTGGTAAATCTGTTGGCCAGTTAACACTTCTGCTAATTTAGCATCGTGATAAATTCTCACTAACACCTTGGGAGTATTGATAAACTCCTTTATTTCGATAGGACGAGATATCTCAACTAGCTGAGTATATTTGGTATTTTCTAAAATTCGCACTACTAATATACCAAACTCACCTTCGAGTCGCCATGACTCACCGATAGCTATCTCTAACGGTAACCATTTCAACATGTAGCCATAATTACGCCCGCACAGTGCTAAAAAATCACTGACGTTGGGTTTATAGCGCCGTTTTAGACTCGAAGTAGCCAAATTCATCCCAACTTAAACCAGTTGCTGATAGTTTAATTGTAACCATTGTAATCCAATAACGGTCGACGCATTATCGATCTCGCCCGCAACCACTCGCTCATAAGCTTGCTCGCGGCTCATGACATGCAATCGAATATCTTCGTGCTCTTCAGCTAATCCATGCAATCCACGGGCGTCGTTTGAATCGACATCAGCCCAATAGAAATAGAAACGTTCTGTACTACCACCTGGGCTCGCTAAATAGCTATTTACACTGTGTATTTGCTTAGCCATTAAGCCAGTTTCTTCCATTAATTCTCGGTGTGCAACATCCAGAGGCGTTTCTGCGGGCGCAATCATACCCGCGACTAACTCAAGAAGCCAAGGAGATTTAGCAGTTGCTAATGCAGGAAAGCGTACCTGTTCGATGAGTACGACTTTATCTTGCTTGGCATCATAGGGAAGGACGACCACAGCATGACCCCGTTCAAACACTTCGCGAGTGACAGGCTTACTCCAGCCACCAGCGAATAATTTATGCTTGAAAGTGTATTCGTCCATTGAGAAAAACCCTTGATAAAGGGATTTTTTTCCTAAGATCTCAATATCCGTTTGCGAAAAAACAGGGGGTTTCATACTCTATCCTTAAAAGTTAAATTTGCGCCTATAATCAAGGCAATTTGAGCACATTTTTAAAATAAAATCTGTTACACTTCGAATTTGACTTGAAAGTGTCAGAGTTCTTAGACTCTAGGTCATTAAGTTTTAGCTGTATCGGGAAGCGTCGGGAAGCGCAAACCGCCTTGGTAAAGGCATTACTTAGTCTAAACGAAGTTAAAATATTCCTCCGTGGGGGGATTTTGTCTAATAAGGACAGCAAATGAAATTTAAGATCCATAATTTATGCGCAGCATTAACACTTGCGGCTTCCGCTTCAGCGGTGCAAGCAGATGATTTGTTGCAAATTTATCAGCAAGCACTGACTAGCGACCCGCTCGTATTGCAAGCCCAAGCCCAGCGTAATGGTTTGTTTGAGAAAATCGAACAAAACCGCGCTCCGCTGTTGCCAACCATTAGTGCAAACGTCGGTTATGACAAAGCTTGGAATGATCCGAAGGATGATGCAAGTGGTCTAGTAGGTAGCCTGAAATTAAATCAAGTCATCTATGATCACAGTGCTTGGGTTGGTTTAAGTCTTGCTGAGAAAGCCGCTTCTCAAGCTGATTCCGCTTATGCTTCCGCATTACAAAACTTGATTACTCGTATCACTAAAGCCTATTTCGATGTATTAACGGCGAAAGACAACTACGAGTTCCAAGGTGCAGAAAAACGCGCCATCGAGCGTCAACTTGAACAAACTAAACAACGTTTCGCAGTGGGTTTAACCGCGATTACCGATGTGCATGAAGCTCAAGCGCAATATGACTTAGCCTCAGCCACTGAAATTTTAGCCGAAAACACGCTCGCCAATAGTTATGAAGCCTTACGTGAAATCACCGGCATCGATCACAAGACGATTAATGTGTTAGATACCAACCGTTTCTCAGCCGTTACGCCAGCGCCAACGTCATCTAGCGAATGGTTAAAAATTGCTGAAACCAATAGTGTTGATTTAATGACTCAACGTATTGGTAAAGATATTGCCCAAGAGACCATTAAGCTTTATCAAGCAGGCCACATGCCGTCTTTAAGCTTAAATGCCGGTTACAACAAAGGTCTTGAGCAAAAAATGGGGAATCTCAACGAACCTGATTTTGATAATGTCAGCGTTGGTGTCAACTTAAGCATTCCGATTTTCGAAGGTTTTAAAGTCAGCTCACAAGTTAATGAAGCACAATTCCAGTATGTTGAAGCAAGTGAAAAGCTTGAGCAAATTTACCGTGGTGTAGTGAAAAACGTTCGTAATAACTACAACAACGTAGGTGCTTCTATCAGTTCAATCAAAGCTTATGAGCAATCTGTTATTTCATCAGAAAGTGCCCTAAAAGCCACTCAAGCGGGTTTCGAAGTGGGTACTCGTACTATCGTTGATGTTTTGAACCGTACCCGTGACTTGTACGACTCAAAACGTAAATTATCCGATGCGCGCTATAGCTACATCAACTCAGTTGTTGCACTAAAGCAAGCTGCGGGTACATTGAATGAAGATGATGTTATCGCCATCAATAATGGCTTGATTGCACAGTAACAACGCTCTCAGTCATTAAATATAAAAAACCGCCATTTGGCGGTTTTTTTATGCTTTAAAGTTAAAATCAACAAAATTAGAAGTTGATTTCAACACCCGCAAAATAACCTTTAAATTTAGTATCAGCACTCACACCCGAGAAATTACTCACATCGAATAAAAATTCACGGTAGCCTACACGTACACGGGTATCGACGGCCAAACCATCAAATTGCCAACCTAAACCAATTGCATAGTCGTGCACGCTTGACTCATTGACGCCCTGCATCAAATCAGCAAAACCGTACAAGCCTAAGCCAGGCATACCTACATGCGTACTGGCGTAACCCATCACAATACCGCTATCGACATCTTTCTCTTCAGGGTGACCAGGGTCTTGCACGCGCAGTGAACCATTCATTAACTTGTATGCAGCACCAAGGTCCAATGACACTATGTCGTTATCCAATATTTCGTAGTACAGCACGAAGTCTGTGTTACTCAAATCAGTATAAGCAGTCACATTACCTTTAAAATCATGACCATTGAAGTTGAAATCAGCACCAGACATGCTGCCTTTCTGATCTAAGCTATTTTCACGGATTTTAATGTTAGGGACAAATGGCAATGGGTGCTCAACTGCAATCCAATAACTGCCTTGAGCAGATGAACTGTAATCAAATGTTTGTTGTGGTTGACCTTTATCAGCAAAAGTACCGCTAGTATCGGCGCGCCAGTAATCACCACCAATCGTAAAACCAACCACAGTTGCCGCTTGGGCAGATGAGGCCATACAGAATCCTAATACCGCACTGGCGAGGAGAGTTTTTTTCATAATTAACCTTGAGATAGCAAGTTCGTTAAATCAATCACCGCGGCATTCGCACGCGACACATAGTTAGCCATAACCAATGAATGATTAGCGACTAAGCCAAAACCGCTGCCATTCAGCACAACAGGGCTCCAGACAGTTTGCTGAGTCGCCTCCAGCTCACGAATGATCTGTCTTAGGCTCACTTCAGCATTTTTCTTCTTCAATACGTCAGCAAAGTCAACTTCAACTGCGCGCATAAAGTTCAACAACGCCCATGAAGCACCACGGCTCTCATAGAAGACATCATCAATTTTCCACCAACTGGTTTTTACCTGATGGCTGGTCAAATTTGGGGTTGATTGACGCGCCGAATTGTCACCAGCTAGGTCTGTATTTAAGCGCTCTTGGCCAACGCTGGCAGATAAACGCTGTGACATACTGCCCAGACGTTTCTGCACTTCTTTCAACCATTCATTAAGGTTGTCAGCACGGGCATAAAACTGTGCATCTTGATTATTAGGGTCCATCATGCGGGCACGATAAAGCTTCAGCAATTTGATTGCATCGCGATATTCGCTTTCGGCACTGGGTACTAACCAGCTAGTGTGGTCAATATTGAGCTTAGATTGGGCTTCGCCTAAATCTTTGTCCGCCGCAGATTGTGACTGTGAGCGGCTAAACTCTTTACGCATAATCAAGGCTAAATCACGGGCTTGCTCCAAAGCACCATATTCAAATGCGGGCATGTTATCCATGAAGATGGAAGGTGGCATCACATCGTTTGATAACCAACCACCTTGCTTATCGAGTAAATTTTCGACAGTGAGGATTAGCGATGTAGTAGTAGCGTATCCAACAATATTCTTATTGGATGCTGTTAATTGTTGAGGGCTAATTGGATCCGGTTCGATACTCCACCATACACTCACGCCATAACCGATTAATACTAAAAATAAACCGACCCCGGTAACTTTTTTCCATGTAATTTGCATCAAGCGACTCCTTAATGATGGTGATGATGCTCTTGCTCTGCGGCGTTTTCTGCTGCTTTACTAACAGGCAGGGTAATTGCCATTTTCTCGCCACCGTCAAACTCTAATTGCAGTTCAACTTGTTGCTCTAACACCAATGGCGCTTTTAAGCCAAGCAACATGACGTGATCCCCTGACGGCGTTAACGTTAATGTGCCATGGGAGGGGATGTCAAAACCTTCAACATGGCGCATCTTCACCATGCCTTGGTCTTCGATAATCGTGTGTAATTGGGCATCCTTTGCCACAGTCGTACTGACACCGATAAGACGAATCGCTTTATCTGTGTGGTTTTCAAGCGTAAAGTAAGCGGCAGTATTTGGTACTGTCTCAGGCATGGCGCGTATATGACCTTCAGTCATGACTACGTTCGCCAACGCTGAAAATGATGCACAAGATAAAACTAGACAATTAAACAGCTGTTTGAATATTGGTTTCAATGTCTTAAACTCCATGTCTACCCAATGTCGTCGTAAAGGAAACAACCCATGAGTCATATACAGGTTCAGGATGATCAGGGCGTGCGTATTATTAGCTTTAATCGCCCTGATAAACGCAATGCACTTGATCTTAATATGTATAAACAACTGACAGAATACCTGATCGAAGGTGAAGCAGACAACGACATTCGTGCCTTTATGCTCCATGGCCAAGATAATTGTTTCACCTCAGGCAATGATGTTGCTGACTTTTTGAAAAATAGTGACTTAGGGCCAAATCATCCCGCAGTACGTTTCTTATTTTGTCTGCTCGAACTCAAAAAACCTCTGGTGGCTGCCGTTTCTGGTGCCGCCGTCGGTATTGGTACAACCGTACTGCTACATTGCGATCTGGTATACGCTGACAACACGGCGAAATTTCAACTTCCCTTCGTCAACTTGGCTCTCGTGCCGGAAGCGGGGGCTAGCCTACTCTTACCAGAACTCATTGGTTATCAAAAAGCGGCTGAGTTACTGCTACTTGGTGAAAGTTTTAATGCCGAGACGGCCCATAGACTCAATATGATCAACGAAATTGTGGCCCATGAAGATTTACTCAGTTATGCATTATCTCAGGCAAAAAAATTGGCCAATCAACCGCCACAAGCACTACAAATCACACGTCAATTAATGCGTCCGCATAAAAATCGTGTACAACACCAAATGCACCAGGAACTTGAACAATTTAGCGCTAGGCTAAAAAGTGATGAAGCCAAAAGCAGATTTCAGGCTTTTTTGAAAAAGTAGTCTGCAAGGCAGTATGCATATACATTTTCGCATGAGGGTCAAAGTACCCTCTTGTTGATAGGTTTAACTGCATCATTTTAAATCAAAACAAGCCACTTATTAGCTCATCAACACCAGCCATCACTGCATGCTTAGGCTGGTTTTTTCCATTGGTCAACTAACAATGCTAAAACAAAGTAAATTAACAAACTCACACCCGGCATAAATACAACTGCACCAATCCACACCGCACGAGTCCAAAAACAAGACCAATCAAATTTCCATGCCATACCAGCGGCAACACCACACACTAATCGCTCTGGACTCTCCATACGCACTTTTAATCGTTTCATCTAAAACCTCGGCTCAGTTGATCGCGAACTTATTTATCACTAACACTATGCCACTGAAACCAGCAAATAATGCCTGAAAACAACGCAAGACTAATTACAGGTAACAGTAGCAATGTCATCAAAGGTGCTACAAACCACATAAGCAGATCCTTTACTTAGCGCTATATTCATCGGCACCTGCCGATTCACCTTTATTTTCAGCGTTTAAGCTAAGTTGACTGTTGAAGTCATACATACTTTCAGCCAGTTGTGTTTGCAATGACATCACAAATTCACGCTTTACACTGACGAACAATTCTTGTGTCTGCGCAGTTAATGTTTGCTCAATAGTTCCCACAACATCTGATATTGGTGCGGCTTCTGCGTGTGCTGCAACGCTACCGACTAACGCGCCTAATAACACACTCATTTGTACTGATTTTTTAATGGTTAACGTAAACATGATGGCATCCCTTTCGATTAATTAACTTGACGAAAGGAGTATTACAAACTGCGTGCCAACTTATAAAAGTATTTTTAAGATTATGATTTTAATCATTTTAAAAAATTTTATGTGGACAAGATGAGATATAGGGATGGATTGGAAAATAACAAGTGGTGAAAAATACTACTCAAATTAGTAAATTTCACCATCTTTTAAGTTGATTAGAAATCACTCAGCGACTTCAGCCTGAATATTCTGAAAAGCCTGTTTTACCACTTCTATCCCAGCGCCGTTTTTATGGGCATTTTCACTCAAATAACGACGCCACGCACGGGCACCTGGTAAACCTTGAAATAAACCTATCATATGACGAGTAATATGATTGAGCCGGCCACCCGACTGCAAATGCGCTTCAATATAAGGCAACATAGCCTCAATCACAGCCTCTCGGCTGATCACTGCTTTTTGACTGCCACACAATATTTGATCCACCTGCGCCAGAATATAAGGATTCTGATAAGCCTCGCGCCCCATCATTACTCCATCGAGCTGCACTAAATGAACTTGTGCTTGCTCGAGAGTTGTTACGCCGCCATTAATACCAATATTAAGTGCAGGATAATCACGCTTAAGTTGATACACACGCTCATAATCGAGCGGCGGGATCTCGCGATTCTCTTTTGGGCTTAACCCTTGAAGCCACGCCTTACGCGCATGGATAGTAAAATCCGTACACCCTTTTTCACTGACCACATCAATAAACTGGGTTAAAAACGCATAACTATCTTGTTCATCAATTCCGATACGCGTTTTCACAGTCACAGGAATATCAACGACTTGTTTCATGGCGTCAACACACTCAGCCACTAACTCAGGTTCCGCCATCAGACACGCGCCAAAGCGACCATTCTGCACTCGATCGGAAGGACAACCCACATTAAGGTTAACTTCATCGTAGCCACGATCAGCAGCGAGTTTAGCGCAACGAGCCAAATCTAAGGGATTAGAGCCACCTAACTGCAACGCCAAAGGATGTTCTTCCTGGTTATACGCCAAGTAATCACCGCGACCATGCAATATCGCTCCTGTTGTCACCATTTCCGTATACAACAAAGCATTAGCCGACATCAAACGTGCAAAATAACGATAATGACGGTCCGTCCAATCCAACATGGGCGCAATGGAAAAGGTACGATCGAGGGTTTTAGGCGCTAAACCTTGGTGTTGCTGGGTTTTATCTAAATTCATTACAATCCGAAAAGTTAATATTTTTGCTAATTTTTGTACGTTTTTGCATGTTTTGCATTGCTCGGGGAACCTATAGTGATCCACAATGGATTGGACTGAGGGGTTCGGGGAACCAAAAAACATGGCATCTTATAGCATTCAAAAACGTGAAAAAGCCGACGGTACTGTGCGGCATCGCTGCCTAGTTCGTGTAAAGAAAAACGGCAAAATATTATACACGGAGCAACGTACCTTTACCAAATATGCCGCTGCCGAGGCATGGGGTAAAGATCGGGTGATTGATATTGAGTCAAACGGGTTTGCTACTGAGGATACGGCTCCTATTACATTGGGCAGCATCATCAGCAAAGCCCTGACAGATGAAAACATCGACAGCAGCATTGGTCGTTCGAAGCGCTTTTGTTTACGGCTGTTATCGGATTGCGATATTGCTAAATTGAATCTGACTGATATTAAGCCGCACCACATCATCGATCACTGTAAATTGCGACGCAGCGCAGGCACAGGGCCATCTACTATTGCAGTTGATGTAAGCGTGATCCGATGGCTACTACGAATCGCTAAATCAAATTTTGGGCATGAGGTTTCACAAATTTCGGTTATTGAGGCTTACGATGCACTGTATAGCCAAGACTTGATCGCTAAATCGGGGAAGCGTTCGCGCAGACCGACTACGGATGAGATTGAGAGGTTAAAAGTTGGATTAGCTGCAAGAGCAGATCAACGAGCTGCGCATATTCCTTATATTGATTTGCTCGATTTCTCGATACTGAGTTGCATGCGTATTGGTGAGGTATGCCGGATAACATGGGACGATGTGGATGAGGCACAAAAGGCCGTAATCGTTCGGGACCGCAAAGACCCACGTAAAAAAGCAGGCAACCATATGTTGGTACCACTGTTGGGTGGGGCATGGGAGATACTGCAAAAGCAGCCTAGGAATGATGCGCGGGTTTTCCCCTACAACGAGCGCAGCGTTACTGCAGGGTTTCAGCGGGTGCGTAATGAATTGGGAATTGAAGATTTACGCTATCACGACCTAAGGCGCGAAGGTGCCAGCCGTTTGTTTGAGAAGGGCTATAGCATTGATGAAGTGGCGCAGGTGACAGGCCATAGGAACATCAACACACTGTGGCAGGTGTATACCGAGTTATTCCCTAAGCGATTGCATGATAAGGATGTTTAAACCTCTATCTCCACAAATGGCAAGTCGGGTGCCGTCCCTAGCACCCTGCCATCTTGTACGTAGATGTGATCACCAACCGTTCCCGAGCCAATGGCGCGGATAGTGTGGCCGCTGGCACTGCTGGCGGTGACCGTTCCATCGGCGTTTACTGCAGCTACAGTCATGATCATCCGTGGCAGTACTAACGCTGTTTGAAGTTGTTTAAGCATGGTGCCTCGCTGGCTGTTAGCAGGGTTACGCGATTGAGCGGATCACTGTAATGGATTGTTCGATATCGATATCACCGCGATCACTGACGCTGGCGCGGATGCTCCAACTGTCACACGTTCCTTTAAAGACTTCGGCACCTTCACGAATACCAATTAACATGCCAGGCGTTGCGGGTGGCAAATCAACCATGACGGGCAAGGATAGCGTGACGTTCAGCTTGTCGCCTGTATCTGCCAGCGCATTGGTGCCAGCGATGCGCGCCGCTTGGTTATCTACGATCAACTGAGCGCTAATATCAGCAGCAGGAATATTGCCCGCGCTGCCGGTGCGTTTCACCTTGGCGCTAATCCCCTGTTGTTCACCACGCAGCCACACTACATCACACAAAGGATTGCGGGAGACTGATTCGCTGTAATTGGTGATCACAGCATCGTGCACTGTTAGGTCCGGTACCGCTGTTGCCATTTCCCACGGCACGGTTGGCCAGCGTGGAATGATAGTCAATTTACGGGTGGCATCATCCGCTAAGATCATGCAGCCCAATTGGCTCGCTGCTTCATTAATCGCGTCGATCGGTGACTTGTTACCCACACTGAACGCGCCTGCAGGGACGCTAAAATCTGGTATCCCGCTTAGCTCTGCAGTCCAGCCTGTGTTTTGCAACAGATCACCAATAATACCGCCAAGGCTGCGCAATACAGTGTTGGTGTAGCTGATAGGCAAAAGGTAAGGCGATGACAGCTCTGCGGCGCGTGATCGGCCTGTGCTGCTGTGGGTTTCAATACCAAAGGCTTTGCTGGCGCTTGGCTGCTCGGTAATGGCATAAAACTCATAACCGTTGATGGTGATCAGCAATAGTTCATTGTGAGCACGCTGCGCATCGATACGGCTTGAGAACTCAAGGCTAACCGACCTCGCCCACTGTCCACGGCTTTGGCTAATGCTCACACTGGTGATCACAATCGGTAAACTGTCTGATACTCGCACGCATGTGATCGTTGGCTGCATTAAGTAGTACCTGCGGATTTGTGGTTCAATCGGGATTTTAAAATCGATATTGGGTAATGGTGGGTTAGCATCGATAAGGCCGCCGCCATCGTCCCAGTAGCACACGTTCGGTGAGGCCGTAAATCTAAGCCGTGTTGGGCTAGTTGAGTTGATCCAAGGTTCGCTAAAGCGCAGCGTGACCTTACCCACTGGCGGTACGTATTTACTGGAACATACCCATCTCGCCGCATGGGGAGCCCATGCCACAGTCTTATTATCACCTTGGCTTTGAATGTTGGTATAGCTAAGCGCTATCTCAGTCGCGAGTTGCTCGCCGATATGCAGTTTAACGGTAATTTGCTGGCTCTTGGCGGCGGCCTGTGACCACTGCATTTCAAGCATTATCTGCTGCAGCTCTGGCACTATCCATTTGCTTATGGCTTGCTGACAATGAGCCTCTGGTACTAACCAATTCATGTTGAGTTGAAAAGGTACCAGCGTATTCCATTGCCAGTTAACAGCAAATATTTCGCCAGCTAATGGCGGCGTATTCCATACCATTACAATTTGCTGTTTTAAGCTAAAAAAGCTATCCCATGCAAACACTGCATGGGCAGCATGTGATTGACTGCGCTGGCTTAGTGTAAGTTGCTGCTCGATAATTTGACTCGTATTGAAAACCACCCCGCAAACCATTCCAATGGTTCCTACACGTATAGGATCTGGCTGCTCTGGGACCTGTTCATCACCAAACCGCAAAGTTATCGGTGATGTAGCATTGAGCCAAGGTGTATTAAATCTTAACTGTATCGGTTTGGTTATGCGTACAGTTGTTGAAACTTCAACTTTACTCTGTACAGATAAACTAAATCCCTGCAAATAATTTTCATAAACATTGATAGTTAAATTAGACGTAACTGCAATGACTCGATCTGCAGAAAACTGAAAATCTACAGCTTCACCGTTTGGCGGGAAATAAGCCCCTTGAGGAAACTTGAAATCAATCAATTGGGATCACCCTGTCAAAGACTAAGGCATTAAGTGCGGAACTATCCTCAGCCAAACAAACCACATAATGTTCATCTGGATATGCAGTTTCAATGAGGTAGTCACCCGAACTATCAGAAGTGGTTGAACCAACGAGCAAACCACTACTGCGGAGATATGCTCTAATATCGGTGATGATACCGGTACCATTCTCACCAATCACTTGACCAGATATTTTCTTTAGTGACACAGACCTGAATTGGTACGTGTTGGATGGTGTTAGCTGTTTGCCAAAATTGCCATTTCCGACTAATGCTTGACCAGATGCAGAGGTCGAGTCCATGATAAAAAACTGAAGATAACTGCCTGCATCAGTACCCGCAGTGCAAACCAGTTCAATATTACCTCTCGAAAACTTGATCGCGAGGTCGGTCTTATTTAAATTGCTGTTACCGTATTGCGACCAACTGATAAATAGAATTGCAGCATCTGCCGTTTTATACCACTTGGCATTGTACGATTTACTATCAACATTGGGGCTCTTACAGTTAATAACAAATGAAGGGTTGATCGTGGCGCGTGATGTATAGGCACGAGGTACACTGACTTGACTGGGTGCAACGGCTACTATAGCACGACTAGACGATGAGACAGAGCCCGGTGGTTCGTCAACATAAATACCGATTGATCCCTCAGTTGATTGCATTATTTTGGATGATAGCCCATCTATTGCTGTTGGAAACCCTATATCTATTTCCGTTGCAGCATCATCAGCCTGAACCAAGCCGGGTAAAGTGGCAGTATCACTGAGGCCAAGCTCAGTAGCCCATGCGCTGTATGCGAGCAATGCATTAGCGTGTAATGGTGTTATTTCAACAATGTCATTGAAAATTTGCTTGCCAGTTTTAGGGTCGATAATCATAGTGACACCCTAGTGTCTGCACTTAATAACGTAAACGTACCTGTTGCACTGTATACCAAATCATCAATTTGCTGAGACAAATGGAACGTTGCCCCTTCCCAATAGCTAATATATTTGACAGTAGAACCAGCAGAAACGGTGAATTGCACGTTATTCACTAATGAAATAACACCATTGCTTGGGGCAGAGAAAACGCAATCTTGGCGTGGCGAACTCAATTCATTATCAACACCATTAGCACCTGGCTCACCACTGTGAATAGCAATTTTATCGATAGCGATAGCACCAAGAAGGATGTTTTTTGTAGCAACGCTTATTACCGTATTCATGCCGTTAATATCCAATTTCAATATCATTACTATTGACAAGTGGCAGACGTACACCATCTGCAACCACTGCATTGAATGTTTCATTATCATCAATCATTAGCACGATCACGCCATTGATAGCATAGCTTTTGCGAACCAAGTGCCTAACTATTACACCCGGCTTGATACCACCTTGCCAGATCAATTTCATAGTCACTCGGTCTAAAATGGCATATCGCTCAGCAGCAACATCGGCATCCAGTTCAAACAACCCGACAAGGTAATTCGAACGCTCAATGATTGGTTTAGCAATAAAATCACTCATACCAATCACCTGTTGAAATCCACAAATTACCTGCACCAACATGATTAATAGGCATATGATAGAATGCCACACCATTTACAGTTCGAATCAGTGGTAATAGTGAATCACAATACCCAGTGAATGAGGATTGAAGCATCCCGGGCAGATAACCTCTAAATGCAGGATGGAGATTACTGTTACACATGTTTTGACCAGTAGAGTCCAAAAATGTAGAAGAGTTGGATGAAGGGTTGATAGAACTGGCCTGAATTCTGGCGGGTGTAAATAGCATTGCCAAACCATCGCTAGGTAATGCGGTAATTCTGGTGGTCTGGAACGTATCAGATGAAAGAGATATCACCATCTGTTTTGGATTATCAGTACCGTCAGTTTGGTGCATTTTAGCAACTGGTGTGCCGTTACTTATATACCCAATCCCGTAAGACCAATCTGGCGTGGTTGAATCGATCGCATCCGTATTAGATGGATACGAATATGTGATAAAGCGGTTAAAATCGTTGGGTATGACACTGTGAATATCACCAACGAAAAAACTCAACATTATGCTTGTGTTAAATGGTGTTTTATCTACTGGTGAATCACCGTGAGTAAATAAATAAAAACTGGCTGCGGTGGCTATTATTACCCATTTGTAGGCAAGTGCTGAATTACCAGTGGCACAACGCCAACCACGATTGCTTGTACTTTCCCAACTTTGGTTCAGTGATGATAGCAATGTTGCAGATTGAAAGAATATTGTAGCCTGCAAAGCATTACCAGCAGATTTAGGCCAAAACTTAACAAAGCCACCTGAGCTTAGTAGTGTTGAATTGCGAAACACAACTTGCTGTGTCGCTTCATCTTCAAATGGCACAGACCAGCCAGCGCCCGATTTTGAACCATACCCATCCACCAAACATTTCTTGAGCACGTTGATGAGTTCTGAAGGTCTGACACCTTTTGACATTTGCGGTGCCCCCGCATCATCCCAACGATAAACAGTAACTGGTAATCCCATTACAATAACTCCTATGACTCGTTGCCGAAAAATGACAATACGGCTTTATCTGTAGTGATTTGACTGTGACCTACCTGCACATTGCGTAGCAACATAATCGGATTTGAGGCCGCGAACGTGGCGAAACGAATCGCTTCGCCTTGCTGCCAACCGCCACCCCATGCACCTGAGCGAATGATGAAATAAGGGGCATTTGTCAGTGGGTTAATCGGTGAAAAATCATTGAGTGTGTCACCTGTGGCGATTTGGCCAAGACGGCGGCCAACACAGCGAAATGAGCTGGCTGAGGTCATAATCAATACCCAATCTTCATTCACTGCAGTGGTGTTTTTGACTTCAAACGGATAGTCAACCGCATTCACGTTACCCGTAGCAGGGGCGCCATCGAGGTCCCAATTGTTGGCCCAAGCTGTCATATCGCGAACTCTGCCAACACGGGCCTGCAGGTCGCCAAGGATTTGCACACTGGCTAATGTCGTACCTACTGGATATTCACGGGCTAATGGCTTGGCCAGCACAAGGCTATTGCCTGTAAACGATGACACTAGACCGAGTTCCATAATGGTATCACTTAGCACAAACGGCGCAGTAAACCCCGAAAAATCACTGTTAATCGTGACCGTTCCTGCCACCTTATTTACCGTGAAATGGTCATTGTTATTGGTCCATAGGCTGGCGTCATTGGCATCAGTAATATCCACAAACTGGGCATTTTCACGAATAGTAAACACTGTGCCGACAGAGCCTGTGACTTGCTGCACTTGAGTATGAGAAAGCGCGACAGTGCCCCAGCGTCTGAACATATCGACAATACCGTCATTGGGGATACGCAGTGGGTTTAGCCCATAAATTTCGGCGGGTGGTAGCTGGCGCAATTGGTCGGTAATGTCATAGCGCAGCGTGGTTAAATCCACCGGATTGGTAAATAACAGTTCAACCAAACCATCTACGATAGTGCCGCTAATGCCACTGCCCGTTATCACGCCTTGGTTGTCAGAAGATGCGCTGATAATGGCGTGATCGGATATCCGCTCAACCTGCACGTAAAAGCTCTCTAACAATGGATTAGCCACACTCAAGGCAAATTTAGCCGTAGTATCGCCGGCAGCCGCTGCAGTGGTTGATTCAACTAAACCTGAATAGGTCAATTCAAAATCACCACGGCTGACCGTTTGCTTAGTAACGACACCCGTAAAATAATCAATGGTCGCCAGCAACTCAGTGGTGTCATACAACTTACCGATACCACTATTCACATTTTCAAAAACGTCCTGAGGCACATAGTTACTATCAGCAAACACAGCGCGGCCTTTGATACTGCCGACCGTTAGCTGCTTATTGGCTGGAAAGGCATTAGCGCTTGAGTAAATGCTGTATTTATACGCAGAAACATAATAGAGCGATACTGTGGGATTATAGGCAAAGCGCACATCAGGCCGCAGCGTAACGGTCACGTTCCCAGTCCCCACAGTAATCGACTGAACTAATGCATTATTCCCGCCGAAAACGCCAAAAGGATCGGTAGAAACTGCAGTGACAACATCAGTGTCTATCAGTAAATCCGCTGTGGTGAAGGTATAGCTGTACGTCCCTTCTGCACTTGGCTGACTAATTACTTTGCGGATCACTTGGCTAACAGTAGCATCGCCATTATCACTGCCACCCGTAATAGTATTGCCGGGCTTTGGCGCTAAAGTGGTGATCGCAGGCAGTAGTGATAATTGAGTCGCGCCCACAGCTAAATTTACCCCGCTGGCGGCGGCAGTCAGCTTAGTTACCCCGTGGAATTTTAATGGTGATGCAGTATTAGATAATCGCAAGCGAGTGCATTTACTCTGGCCATTGATTTGCAAACCAGGTTCTGGTGTCGCAAACGGGATCGGCGGGTCAAATACTACGGTACCCACAGCACCGTTCACTATGCTGGTGCGCGTGACTTTGCAAAAATGGGTTTTGCGTGGCCATGCCACGTTTTCAATGCCAGGATATTCCACGGTGATGCAGATCACTTGGCCAACCTGCAGATAAGTCGTTTTCCAATAGTCGCGATCATTAAAGCGATAAGACGACTGCAGGTAATCCGAGGAAAACGAGTTTTGATTCACAAGGAAGCCGGGACCACCTTCACGGATCAACTCCCCTGCAGTGACTGACGACTCAATGATCTCTTTCATATCCGTCATGCGAGATTCATCATCCAGCGCGGCAGACTCGATCATGAATACGTTAACTAATGGGTCTATCGGTGGCTCACTGATAAAAACATGTGCATCAATCAAAGTGCTGGTATCTGGCGTATCGAGCGCAGGGAACGCTTTTACAATGTCGATACTGGATTGGGCATGGTCGATATCGGATATCGCTGAAAATAGCTCGTTAAGCAAGCCTGACTGCACTGCGTTCTTAGTCCGTTGGCCGCCAGCCTCATTACTTGAACCCAGTAACTCGGGTTTAAATACTTTTAAATCTAAACGGGAAATAGTCATAAATGGCCTATAAGGTCAGAAACTTAAGAACCACGTTAGTGAGCTTTTCAAACCCGCCAACTTCGTCGAATAAATCCTCACCCGTTATGGGCGAGCCTGCAGTGTTATCCCAAACTACGTTGTAACTGGTGCCTTCATAGGCCAACGTGAAGGCGGTTAACGTAGTGGCGGCATGGGCTTTTAGTTGTTCAAACTCAGTGCGCAGCATCCATCCAGATTTGGTGCCCAACTCCATGGCAATACCGGCTGGGATAATGGTTTGCTGCACCAATGGCGCACCGTTTAAGGCGCGCTTCATATTGGCCGCAACGCGGGGCGTGTTGTCGCGGTTTAACCACAGCAAATCCACCGCGATATCTATGCTATCGATGGTTGTCATAGGGACCTTTGATTAATTGGAGCGAATAACAGGATTGGCTAACCGCCAACAGATTGCAGGCGTTTGATCTCATTCATCAATTCAGTGACGAGGCTGCGCTTCATTTGGGCGTTAAAGGTGCTATTGCCAACCTGCAGTTGCAGCACTTGCATATCTGAAGTGTTAGCCACAGATTGCGTGCTGGTTTGGGTATTGGCTTGCATGTTAACGCTAGCGGTTGCTTGAGTTTGAGCCGCAGCCTTAGCCGTTGCAGCACTGGCTTCGGCTTGCTTCTTCGCCTCGGCAGCGCTTTGCTTATCGGCGGCTTGCTGGGTTTTAATTTCAGCAGTGCGGAACTCATAAACTTGCTTTAGCGTTCGCTCTGCTTCATGTAAATCGGCAATAAGCTGCTTATCGCCTGTGCGTTCAGCAGCGGCGAGTTGTTCTTTAAGATCGGCAACTTGTTCTTGATAGCGGCGTTTTTCTATTTCATCTTGACGGCCAAGGTAGCCATCAAGCTCATCCTGCAGTGACTTAAGCGTGGACTCGGCACTATCGCGCAGAGAGTCCATGCGCTGTTTGGCGCTTTCCAGTGCGGAAGTGAGCAAAGACATATCTTGATCATTCACTAGATCAAGCGCTTTAGTTGCTCGTGTTGCGCTGTTGATAATGCTGAGATTCGCTTTATCGGTATTATCGAGCGCATCCACTAGATTAAGCAGTTCAAGCTTTTGCCGATAATAAGCGCGTTCGGCAATCTTGCCAGCTTTCTCGGTTTCAAGTGCCCAGTTGCGAAGCCCGACAAAATCAACCGTTTTAGCTAACGTGTTATCAAGCTCATAAATAACACCCGTTAAACGTTCTATTTCGTTTTCGACTTGCCCAAGATCACCAAATTCCTTTTTCACGTTCTGCACACCATAAACAATGGTGTTGAAGTAACGCGCAGCACCATCACTTAAAGCTTTTACGTTGTCATATATGGCGGTACCAATATCGGCAAAATATTGGGCAATAGACTGCAACCCAATGCCAGCTTGTTCGGCTGACTTTTCTACCGTATCCATCGTATTAGATATGGTGGTACCTATTTCTGTAGAACCTTTTTTTACATTATCAGCCGTTTGTTGAGTGTTATCACCCAAGCCAGATTGGGCATCTTTTAAACGAGAATATTGCGCAATCAGTTTATCGATATCGCCAGCAAGCCCCATAGTCGCAGCTTGCTGCCTTAGGCTAGCCTCAACCTGCCCATCACTGGCTTGACCTACTTTTAATGAGGCTTGTTCAGCCTTAAGCGCAGTTTCAGCATATTTTAAAAACGCTTGGTTTAGCTCATTGGTTGACGCAGTGCCATCCTTAGCGCCTTGTTTAACTTCTTCATACGTCTTTTTAGCCTCGGCCGCTTGGTCACGCAAAACCTTAATTGTGGTGATGCCAGCCTTTGCCATTGCCAATTCAAAATCATCAGCGGCAGTGGAGGTTTTTTTAACTTCCGTGGTTAGCTGAGATTGCGCCTTTGCCAACTCAGTGGCTGCTTTCTTGGCATTGTCTTGGGCTGTTTTATAGTCCTCAACCGATGCTTCACCCACAATAAAGGCATCACGCACTTTAGTCAGTTGATCTTGAGCTAGTTGGTTCTGTTCATTCCTTAGGTCAATAGTTGCCCACATCAATTCCATATTTGACAAAGCAAGCTTAGCTTGTTTATCAAGTTGGTTTTCTTGTACGTCACTTAATCTTAGAGTTGTATTTTCAAGTGCAATTTGTGCTGTTTCAAGCTCAGCCATACTGGCTGTACCTGAGTTTTTTAATGCAGTGTAATGCTCTTTAGCCGCCTGTTCGCGAGCCTTCCATGCATCAACTTCTTTAGTTGCAGATTCATTGGCTTTTTCGGCCGCTGCCACCGCTTGTTGACTCGCTTCTATCTGTTGTTCAAGCTGGCTTTTAACTGCCGCTTTTACTTTTTCAGCATTATCAACTTGGGTCTGAGTGGTGCCATCCGAGTCTAAACGGATATCAACACCCATTTGTTTAAGTGCAGCAGTCGCATCACGGGCATCTTGCTCGACTTGATCAAGATAAGCCTTAGAGACAGCCTTAAGCGCGTTCGCTTGGGTTTGAAGAGTTTGCGCTAACTCATCACCACCAAACACCCCAATGACCGTCGCCCAACCTTGCAGAATAAGGGCGAACACGCCACTTATTGCGGCGCCAAATGTAGCCACCACAGAGGTGAAAACGTTAAACACTAGCCTTATGGAACCCGCGACAACATTAAGCCCAGTAGCAAAGGCAGTAATGTTTTCCAACATGCCTTTAAGGCTTGCGCCACCATCTTTTAAAATGGCTTTGAAAAAGTCACTGATATCTTGTGCTGCGGCCTTAATCTTGCCGCTTTGATTTAACTGATCAAAACTGGTGTTAATGTCTTTGAGTAAATCAATCGCCACTTGATAGGCGCCAGAATCAGCAATGATCTGCTTAAACGACTCCCACTTATTCGAGAGAAGATTTAACTGACCACTTAACCGATCGAGACTTAATGCCGCTTGACCATTGGCTTGCTTGCCCATTTCGTCAAACAGTTGCTGCATCACTTCACGGCCAAGCTTGCCCGCTTCACTCAGCTTACCCAGTTGGACCGTGTTTTTACCAGTGACCTTTTCCAGTAAGTCCCACACGGGAACGCCGCGTTCTACCAGCTGCAGAATTTCTTCACCTTGCAGCTTTTGCTTGGCCCACGCTTGGCCTGTGGCGAGGATGATGCCTTCTAGTTTTTCTTGGCTACCACCTAGCTTAGCGTTGTAATCGACCATCGATTGCAAGGCCCCATTCATGGGGTCAATGCCGAAGGTTTTTAACGAGGCGAAGGCTTGCTTAGCGCTATCGAGCTGGGTACCAGTACGGTTAGCAAAATCCTTGATCCACGCAGTTGCTTGCTCGCCGCCCGCAATACTGCCCATCATGGCAGTCATTTGCGCACTAAAAGAGGCCGCTTTATCGCCTGCGGTGAGGATTGACTTTAGGCTTTCCCATAGGCGATCTACGCCCACATAGGCGCCAGCCATCGCAATGAGTGAGCCCGTTGCGGCTTTGATGCTACCGCCAAAATCACTCGATGATTTTTTGCTTTCATCGAGCAATTTATTGTGGCGCTCAAGCCGAGTGTTTACGCCCTTAATCGCGATTTCAGCGGCGGCTTGCTGGGTCTTTAAGTCTTTGCTGGCATCAGCCAGCTTGTTCATATCAATACCGGCTTTATTCAGCACGGTTTGTTGTTTGTCTAACTCCGCCTTGTTGCGGCCAAGGCTAGAGCCGAGTTGATTTAACTCAGTGCGCGCGCCTTTAACCTTAAGCGCATATTCGGCCTTTTTCTGGCCAGCCTGATCAACTTCGCTACTTAATTGCTTAAGCTCAATGCGCTCTTGCTCAAGCTCGGTCGCCAGTTGGTTAGCACTGGTAGCAGTATTTTTTTGCGCTGTTTCGAGCTGTTGTAAATCGGCATTCGCGGCAGCAAGGGCTTGTGCTTGATCTTTACTCGCCTGAGCGCCTTTATCTTGCGTCGCAGTTAAGCGCTCAACCTCAGCACGGGCAGCGGCCAGCTGTTCATCGTATTTGCTTAGCTCAGCAACTGTTTGGCTGTACTCAGTTTCAAGTTTACTGGTTGAGGTTGCCGCCTCTTTTTGGGCCTGCTCAAGTTGCTTTAAATTCTGCGCGGCTTGCTTTTGCTCTTTGCTGAATTGTTCGAGCGCGCGCGAGCCATCGATAAAACCCTTTTCGCCTTTAGTGATGGCGGCGGTGAGATCATCAATCGCCTTAATTGCAGCCTGTTGCTGCTTTAAATCATCTAGGCGTTCGTTTAAGACTTCACTTTGGTTTGCTAACTCTTGCAATGCCTTTTCTGATTTAGCCGCCTCGCTTGAAAACAAGTCGCGGCCTTGGATGATCAGGTTGATTACTTGATCTTTAAAACTCATGGCATCACCGATTGATAGGAATTAACAAACCAAAATAAAAGCCCACAGCACATGGATCACATGCTGTGGGCTATTGGGAACAATCTTTCGACTTATGCTGCACTACGGACGAAGAACTTAGACTTACCCGTGGCAACGATTGAGCTGTCAGCGAGTACAGCACCTTCAATATCGAAGCTACCGTAATCGGTACCGATCAAGTCTAAGCCTGATGTGGGTGTGGGCTTCCACTTATAAAACTTCAGCATCCACGGTTTACCGGTTGAGTCGTTAATACCGTCAACAACCACACTGACCGTTTTGCCTGATTCCGTTAATGCCTGCAACGCATTACCCGCTTGGCTGGTGTAACCAATGGTTAATGTTTGGCCTGCTGTAATGGCGCCAGTCGATAACGCGCGGATACCCGCGGCACTGACAACATAATCTTCATCAAGTACATAAGTCACATCACCCGCTTCATTTTTAACAACAGGGGCGATACTGGTATCAATCATTTTTGCGGTTTGCGCTAAGCCATCGAGCACAGCGATAATTTCTTCATCTGCAACGGGTGTTGCAGTTAATACATCAATCTTACCGCGCATAGCTAGCGCTAAGTTCTCGTTGTTAAAATCGTAAAAGGTCGCACTTAATTTTACGGATTTAATCAACGTGACTTCATCGGCATAACCTCCGCCACCACGGTAGTTGGGCAAGGATTTGGTTTCTTGTTCGATAGCGAGCTTTACGCCGCTCACGTTGCCACAGTCACGGCCATCGATATAGACGATCGCTGAGCCGATGTAACTTTCGGTTACTATTTCACTCATAGTGAGTCTCCAAATTTAACGGTATTAACAAGGGATAGGGTGAACACCGCTAGGCCGTGTTCTTCATGGGCTTCGGGCATGATGTACTTGCAGGGCTCTGTCTCTTTAAAGCTGATTACCGAGGGCAACCAGCTAGGTTTTTCAGGGAAGCGTTCATCTTTATAGAATGCACTTCGGATAGCACGCACGAGGTTGATTAGCTCACTGGTTGGTTGCGGATTTTTAGCGAGTTTTACGCCAGCAATCACTTGCAGCACCAGATCATCCTTGTATTTATCAATGCCATTTTTAGCATCAAAGGCATCGGTATACGGCTGCAAAAAGATGAATTTGCTTTCTTTGGCAATGGACTGCACATAAAAACCTTCACGTACAGTTGCGCCGTCAACCAGCCCGAGGCGGTCTAAGATTGCTTGGATCATGGAGTTGCCTCTTAGTTAACTGCTAGCGTGGTGGCCGTAGCGTTCGCGTAGATGTTTAATAATTGGTGGCTCAATATCCTTTTGTATTGAACCAAAACTACCCGCAACTGAAGGGCCATACATAGATGTATTGCCTGCCGCTTTGGCTTGTTTAAATGTGCGCCACGTTTGCCCGGGCAAACGCTGATACATTAAAAAATTGCGATTTTTACCAATAAAGGTAAATGTGCCTTTAAACCAATGTGGCTCATTACGTATTGGGCTGATCATGTGCCCGTTCGTTCTAGATCGGCCGTTTTTACCCGTGCGATACAATGGACGAGCAAAGCGAGTTAAGGTGCTTGGGCGATATCTTGCGCTGATATAACCTTTAAGATTGCTAGGGTCTACACTGTAGCTAATCAAGTTTTCTACATAGCTTTTTGAATTGAAACCATACTTGTTGAAGATCGCATCGACTGTCGCCTTTTCACCAAACTTAACTGCGTCCTCAATTGCCCTATTAATTGCTGGCGCTTGTGCGGTACGAATGCGGTTAAGTTCCTTTGTTACTGCCTCCATGCCTTCAATCTTTATGCGTGCCATTAGCTAGGCCTCAAGCGGAATATAGATAAAAGTCACGCTGACCGAATCCATGCTTACCCTTTGGGTGAGCCGTCCTTGCTGGACGCTAATGCCCTCACCTATCGCAAACTCATCACCAGAATTTACCGCCCCTTCGGATTGTAAAAACTCGGCACGACTGATTAGCTCGGGGACATATTCATTAGACGAGGCCGCAATTTCAGCGCCGTTATCATCCAAACTCACCAGACGAGTAAATGGCGCAGAACCATCGCTTGGGGTAAAAAGGCACGGATCAGCCAAACGCTGAAACAGCCGCACCATTTTACCCCGCACGCGATCGGCAAAGTGGTTGCCAACGTTAGGCATTGATCTTCACCCAGACGCTGGTAGATGGATTTGCCGCTGCAGCCCATACTTTGCCAGCTAAGGTATTGCCCGTGGCGAGTGATGTGATTTCATTAGCGGTGTCGTCCCAATACACGGCTGCGCCAACTGCGAGCACATCTGTGGACTTTTTAGGGAGTTCAAACACACCTTCAGTGACACCTGTACCTTCGGTATCGGCGGCAATGGCGCCAATCGCCACAACTAACAATGTGGCCAGTAATACCGCTTCACCACTGGCAACTGCGGCGGTGGGCGTAAAGCTAATGGTCTTGCCATCTTGCACATAATTTTTCATGAGAGTGTTCCTGCTTAAAAACAAAACTGAATAAAAAAGGGCTATCGTTTGATAGCCCATTTATGTCGGTTTAGCGCTGTTTACACGCCTGTTGATTTCACCAATCCACGGTAATCAAGCGGTGCAACACCCGCATCGATGCGTACTTTGGTGGCGACGCCGTCGATAGTGAAGCCCTGTTGCTGCTCAATGTAAGGCGTGTCGATGCCATCAAGGTAAGCCACCTCAATGGTGTCGCGGCCTTGACCCGCAGAAAGGAACCACTGAACCGCGCTGTTATCATCTAAACGAGGCTCAGCAATCACTTCGGCAAAGTTTTGGATTGGGTTAGCAATACCTGAATTCACATCGGCACCTTTAACAGAACTGGACTTAATGATCTGGTTAAACGTGGTTTCAAGCGCTACAGGGCACAGTACAAACTCAGGGCGAATATTCAGGGGGCGATTACCCGATTTTTGCTTACGCATTAACATGCGATTAGCATCGAGGGCCGCCACACTTGGCGCACCAGAACCTAAGTTGCCGTGTTCATTATGGAACAGCGTTTTGCCATCAGCCATTGCGGGGTTTTTGGTTAATACCGCATATACCAAATCGCCAATGGTGCCTTTGGCGGCAAAGCCCATTTTCATTGGGATATCAGTCAACATACTCATATCGTCGTTAATGATGGCTTGGCGAGTAATGCTGAACAACTCGCCATAGGTAGCCAGCGCGATTTGTTGTGCATGGTCGCCAACGGTGACGTACTTGTATTCCGCACCTTCCCGTACTTGGCGCAGGCTATTAAAGTCACCAAGGCCAATACGTTTGGCGATATTAAAGTTGCCTAGTTGACCTTTTTTGGTCCAACGCTCGAAGGTTTCTTCGGCGGTTTCCCAGCCCATTAACACTGATTTATTAGCTACATCTAACAGGATATTGCCAAAGTCGCTTGAGCTGTGTGTAAAGGCTAAGCCGACCATATCCATTTTGTTGAATCCAGCGCAGCCGATACCGCGATCTAACAGTGAGGCGCGCGCCAACTCAAGCATGGTGTAGCTCGAATAGTTGTTGCTAGCTTCAGCTTTTGCATGGCCGGAACGCGCCATTAACTGAGCACGGATCGAGTCACCAACGATATTGCCGTTACCCGCATAAATAGTCGTGCGAGGTAACGTAGCGCACGGTGTAGTGTTCTCTCCCAACTTTGCCAAGATCATGTCTTTGGCTTTATCAGCATTGATGTTGGCATCGGCAATACACTGATTACGTAACTCTGCTAACTCAGGAAAGAAAGTAAATGCCGCATTGATACCGTTCATACGCTCAGTATTAAACGCAATCGCAGCCGCTTGAATAGCTGTGGTATCAGGTTGTGTTGCTGCAGGCGCAGGCAACTGAGCATTAGGTGCTGCTGGTGCTGGCACGAGTGGGTTGGGAGCACTGTTACCCTGCGGTGCAAACAGGTTTTTGAGAGCTTCAGGCATATTAGTAAAATCCTTAAGACGTTTTGAATTAAGTGATGCCGCCATTTGCAGCGGATCGGTGAGGGTGTTGGCAAAACCTTTTTCCACTGCTTCGCGGCCTGTTAACCAAGTTTCAGCGGCTAATAAGGCGTGAAGTTCATCTTCTGACAAGCCTGTTTTGTGTTGGTAGGCGCCCACTAAATTGCCTTCAACCTTATCGAGCAAGTCGGCGTATTTGCGCATATCTTCAGCATCACCGAGAGTTCCGCCCCAAGGCTTATGCACCATCATCATGGCGTTTTCAGGCATGATGACTTCATCAAAAGCCATGGCAATCACACTGGCCATCGAAGCAGCAAGGCCATCGATGTAGCAAACTTTGTGCGCTGGATGGCCTTTGATCATGTTGTAAATCGCCATACCTTCGAATACATCGCCGCCTGGCGAATGAATACGGGCGGTAATGGTGCCCACTTTGCCTAGGGCCTGTAGATCACGGGCGAACTGTTGCGCACTAATGCCCCAGCCGCCAATCTCGTCATAGATCATTAACTCGGCATTACCGTTTTGCGCCTTGAGGCTATACCAGCTTTTGCTTGGGTGAGACTCGTTGTTAATCTGGCTCAGCGTTGCGGCGGGCGCGGTCAGCGCTCCGCTTGGCAGCATTGCGCTTAGCGCTGCTGCCGCTATTGCTATCTTGGTTTTCTTCACTGGTTTGTTCTCCAAGTATCGGGTCGGGGTCATTGGCCGTGACCATGTTGTTTTCGCGGTTGTAATCCACCTCACGCTTACGCTGGCGTTTTACTTCTGCAGGATTACGGCCACGGGCGCGAGTCCAATCGGCCTCGGTTGCGACGTTGGCAGCGATCATCATTTCCCAGCCTTCGGCCTCTTTGCGTGGGTCAATCCATGGCATGGTGGGCCCGTAGTACACGGCATCAAATAAAGTGCGCATGTCGAGATCAGGCGGTAGCACTAATGGGTCCTGCTTGTTGTGCATTTCCATTTTGAGAAAATTGCGGAACACAGGCCGCGACCAGCCAGCACAAAACCACTGCTGCATAATTCGGTTGGATTCGTCTTGCTCAACTAGCTCTTGGCGCTGGCTTGAATAACTGCCTTTGTAGTCACGGGCAATGCTGGAATAGCTGCCACGGGTACCAGCTGCGGCGGCTTTTAATTGACCGTTACGAAAATCAACTAAGTGCACATTAGGGCGGTTTGATTCAATCATGCCCACATCTTCACCGGGCTTGAGATCATCGAAGGTCATGCCAGGTGCAATGGGGATTTCGCGGCTTGACGATTCACCACTTGAGTCAGGAACAAACATGGCGGCATCACCGCGCTTGATGTAAAACGCCAGCGCGGCCGCAATCCGAGCCGCTACTCGCTCAGATTCCTCATAGTCTTTAATATCGCCAAGGCGGGTTAAAATGCCGTGGAATAACGAAGCGCCGCGCAGTTGGTGCAGGCGTTTAAATAAGCCTAAGTGCATCATGCTCGATGCTGGTATCACTTTGGTTTTGTAGCGAAAGCCGACTTGATCCGCAGGGTGATCGAGCAATACGTGATAGTTAACCACTTGGCCCCAGCCGTTAACCTCAAGCCCTTGGCGTACCCGCTTTGCTGGTTCGTTTAACTCGTAGGGGATAAAGTCGGCTTCTAAGGCTTCAATACTGTATTGAGTGCCTTGCTCATTTGGGTGGCCGAACTTCGACACTTTACCCATCACATGCTGGCCGAACACATCACCATCACGCAGGGCGCTACGTAACACCAAGCGTTCTAATTCAGGGCGACTAAAGCGGCCCGTCACATCACACTTAAGCGACCATGCACCGAAACGGCGTTGAATATCGTTAGCTAAGTCATCAAGGATTTCACCGCTAATACTGCGCGGCTGCGGTTCAACCACAATCCCTTGGGCACCGATCACCCGTTCTTCCATCCGGTCGAGAATGCCGATACTGAGATCATGATTTTCGTCTAACCAGCGCGCTTGCTCACGCAGGCTTTTACCTGCGGCAAATACCGCTTGGTTAGCCCCGCGACTTTCCTTTTTAGCGCGATGCGTGCGGCTTGGGCTGGCGGCTTCATACCCTTTCAGGTTGCGGTAGCTCATTGCGGCCGCTTCACGCTGTAATGCTAAACGCGGGGCAAATATCGCCAGCGCATCATTGATAATGCTCATGTGTTGCTCCGACTTATATTTTTAGAAGTGCCTTATTAATGCGGCTTGATTAGTTAAAGCTGGCTAACTTGACGCCACCCTGTGGGCGGCTAAAGGCACTTAATCGGCGCTCCCACTCAAGCCGACCTTTGCGAATTTCGCCTAGGTCCTCGGTGGTCATTGTTTTGCCGTTGATCGTGGTTTGCTTGCCTGCTAACACATCAAGCTCGGCCTGAAAGTACGCATCGATCATCTGTTGGCATTGGGTTTGGGTCATGCTGTTATCCTTGGCTTTATTGGCATTAACTACAGCCAACCGCCAGAACTGCCACCACCGCCACCGTTTAGGTAAGCAGCATTTGCATTGGCCTGTTTTACGGCTTTGGGTTTTGGTTCTTTGGGTTGGTCGCTTGATATGGCGATCGGGGTAACTTGTGAAAGTTTGTCGAGGTTAATGCCGAATTTCTCTATCGCGATATACAACGCGGCCAAGGCGTAAACGAAACAATCTAACGCCTCGTTGCGGCGCTTTTGGTTGTCCCATTTATAGATGATCCGCCCGTTTTGGCGCACCGGCACCTTGCGTTCGCTGGTGAGCTGTTGCAGCTCAACGTCATCACATACCGCTTCGTTGAGCGGAAAGTGAATCGCACCAGGTTTGCGCACATCCACATCAGGGGCAATCCGCAACATCGACATCAACAACTCTTTGGCGTTGTCGGTACCGACCTCCGTTAAGTACACGCCTTTGGCGGTTCGCTTACGGGGGAAGTTGGCGATCGGCTTGCCGTAAACGTTGGCACCTCTAATGGGTATAACCCGCATTAGTCCAAGCTTTTTACTCATGGCGTAAACGTCATCGGTATAGTGGCCGCCTGAGTCCCAACCCACTACGCCAATATTGAGCACAACACCATCGGCACGGGCATAGCTTTGCGCAATACGCTCAGCCACTTTGTCTTTAAGAACTTGATCAGCGGGATCACCATGGAGAATAAAGCGGTCAATTAGCGCCGCCTCTTTACCCGCACCCCAACCCCAAACACGGCCTTCGTAACGGTTATCTTGGGTGTCGATGCCGCAAGTTAAATACACCACCCAGTTAGGCACTTTGCCACTCGGGTACATTTCGCGGCGCTTAGCTAATTCTTCCCACTCTAAGCGTTCGCCGTTGTCGTTATCCCACGGTTGGCCTAACTTAGTGTTGACGAAAGTCTGCAGCTTTTCTTTATCGCCTTTGGCTTTAAAGAACTCAGTTACCAGTTTCGCCCAGCTGTTGAGCGAGTTATAGGCCGACCAGATATGAATCGAGATATTGGGCGGCGTGGTGATGTCGTTTCCGTCGGCATCATAAAAATCTAAAAAGTCTTTAGTGCGGATGCCGGTGTTTTCGCATATCCAAACTGCGCTTGGGTGCAGCTCCATATCATCGAGCTGATTGTTTTCGATACAGCAACCACAGTGCTCACACAGATAATAGGCTGTGCTTGGATCGTGCTCGCCCTTGGCATTTTTATGCCACTTAATCCCAAAGGCTTCTTCGGGGCCGCCCCACTTTAAATCCTGCAGTTCGTCGCAGTGTGGGCAAGGTAAGTTGAACCTAAAATAGTGCGGTGATTCGCTGCAGGCTTTTTCAATCTGGCAGGTACCGAGCACTTTAGGCGTTGAACCGCGAATCGACTTAGGAAACATCGACAGCTCGATACGAGTATCACCAAGCGATGTGGCGTTACCTTCGTGCTCGATGGATTCATCAAAACCCGCTAGCTCATCGTAGATCACATCATCAGTGGAGATTTCGCGATAGTTAGCTGCAGCGGTACCACCGCGCACCATCAGCGTTTTGCCGTTGGTGAATATTTTATCTTCTAGCGTGCTGTCTTTATGTTTGCGCCCCATCCAAGGCGCAAGCGATCGCCAAACAGGGATGTCACGAATCGCCGTTTCAACGTGCTTTTTCATGAAGGTTTTGGCTTGACCATCACGAGGTTGATAGATCAACACGTTGCGCTTTTTGTGCTCAATCTTGTAAGCAGCATTAGCCATCAGCATTTTGGTGTAACCGACACGCGCTGACTTCATTAAGTTAAGCGTGCTGATTTGGTCGTTACCCATGGCATTAAGAATGCCAATTTGAAACGGTAAACTTTCCCACTTGCCCTCGGTGTAAGAGGACTCAGACGACATGTAAAAGTGCTCGTCGGCATATTCAGAACAAGTGAGCATGGGTGGGCGATAGAACGAACGCAGCCCAGCAGCAACGGCAGCTTTCAGATTTTTAATCTGCGCGGCCGATATACTCATCTAATAAACCCTCAATGCCCTCCGCAAGATCGGCGGCGGTGTTTTGGCTTTTAATCACCTCCGCTTTGATAGCGTCGATTGTGCGTTCTGGAATGTCGGGGAATTTGCGTTTTACCCGTATGTGTATTTGATCGAGCACTGGGGCAATTTGCGCAGCAATGCGATTTAGCACAAAGGTGGCAAACAGAACCTCTACCACTTCTTTACGGTCTTTTTCGTTTTTAAGCTCTTGGCCGTCGGCTTGTGCTCGGGTTAAGCGCCAGCGTTCGAAGTCGATATTTGGCGCATCTGGATCATCTTCATCAGGTTTAGTGATGTTTTTTTTGCGCTCGTTGGCAAGTCTGTTACCCACCACATCGGCCATTTTGTATAAACTCACGCGGCCGCGCTTGCTGTGCACTGGCACGTCCCACTTATCAAACGCTTGGGTGCTGATCTCAAGGCTTTTGCATAGGTCGGTTTTACTCAGTAGAACAGGCTCGGGTGGTGATGGTTGAATGCGGGCCATTAGGATGCTCCACTTGTTTTAGCAGGGCGGCTTTCAGTTGCATGTCGGCGGCGTGAAGTTCTTGTTTGCGCTTTTCGTCTTTTTCTTCTTGTAAGCGCTCTCGTTGCTCTTGGCGACGCTCACGTTGACGGCGAAACTCTTGATAAGCAATGTTGCCCAAAAAAGTGAGGATAGCGAGCAGTAAGCCAATTAACATCGCCACTTTATCCATAGTAAAGGCACCTCCCAATGTGCTCATTAGTGACGATATATAGGCACTCAACGTAAACCCTTTTTGGGTGGCAACATCATTAATGTATGGATTGTTCATGCTGTTTTTCCGTTCGCCATGTTTCGATGTTATGCAAATCGGTATCACACTTGGTGATCACGGCTAAGAGTTGAATGATGCAATCGGGCAGATCGGCATTAGCGTCTGAACTACATTCGGCTGGCAGGCACTGGCTCATTAATGATTGCGGCGGTAACACATATTGGGTCTGCTTGGTGACTACGGTGCGCGCAATAGGCGGCGTGCTTGAGCAGCCGCTTAACATCATCAGGCACAGCAGTATTAGCCCAACTTCGGGTTTGTTCATTGGCTGAGGTCCTTAGTTTTTTAATGGCTTCTCGCTGGTCAGCAAGCTGGCGATCAATCTCAGCCTTGGCTTTAGCGGTTTGTTCATTGAGCGCTAAGGCAAAGGCGTAATCCTTAGCAAGCCTGTCACGTTCGATGGCCTGCGCTTGCAGTTCATCGGTAACAACTGTGAGATCATCTTGCAGTATGCGCTGGTTAACGGCGGCTGTTTCTAGCTGCGAGTTTTTTAACGCGAGGTCGGCTTTAACGGCGGTGAGGCTAAGGCCAAGTAGCGTTATCACTATGATGAGCGCTGCGATTAAATACAGATGCAGCGAGCCAGTGGCATTAATGATTTTTTTCCACATATAAATCCTTTAAGCAGATTTTACGTTCTTTTTTGCGGCGTTCGACTAAGCCAGGCAACTTGATATCAGCGGCATAGACAAACCCATTACAGCCCTTTTTTCCGCAGGCTTCGGTAAGTTGATGACAAGCGGCCACCCGTTCGCCGCGCAGTAACAGCTTGCGCAAGGTGGAGGTTTGAAAGTTACCCGCGCCAAAGTTATAAATCAGACTGAGATAAGCAGCGTGCTCACCTTCGGTAAGTTGCACCGGATACGTTAGCCGCCGCAGCTGCCGATCGGCTTTGCCTAAATCCTTGGCGAACATTTCAATGCATTGCTGCTCGCTAAAAAACTGGTTGATCTCAAGCTCGGGGTCAGTGTGGCCAAAGCAGGCAGTGATAACTTCCACCGGATCAAGATAGGTGTGCAAAACGGGCTCGCCATTCGGCGCTTCGGTGGGAGCTATCAAATTAGCCCCAGCCAGCGCGACAGCAGAAGAAAGCCCCAGTGCCACGAGCTTTTGCTTTAATGACATAGGTCAGACTCCTTTAAAATGAGGTTAGCCTTAGCGCGGCCAACGGTTAGATCAACGGTTAGGTAAGCCGCCTCTAACAGCTGATGTTTTTAGTGTCTTTCAACGTCCGTAGCGATCATGTCAAACACCACTGCAACACATACCCACCACGACCACCATTGCAGCGGCCGCTTTTTTTCAGCGGGGGGGTTAGCTAACGAACAGCTATTTGGATGTTTGCGAACAAGAAATAGCGCCAAATAAAAAGGGCCCCTAAAAGGAGCCCTTGGCAGACAAATAACGTGCGACTGAATAAATGTAACCTTAGCAAGCGTATACAAATGTACTCGATTTTAAGGGCCTTGAAAGCGCCAAAAGTGTCGCTAAAAGCGACAAAAGTGTCGTTTCGGAATTTGTAAATATGTGATACGTGAAAACTTAATCACAGAGGATTTATTGTTTTACTTATCACTTAAGTGATAAACAACTACCAATCAAAGATTATTTCAACTGGTAATGATCTACTTTAGATGCTGACAAACTTTTTATTATGTGGCCAAATTGTTTAAGCCGCCGACCAAAACAACATGGAAAAGGTATGTCATTAAAGGACTCTGTAGACGAAGTATTAAGGAAAATAGGAAGAAATATAATGCTCTTCCAAGAACTTGAACATTTATTAAAGTTTATTGTTGCAAATAGAGAGTTATCAGGATTTTCAAGAGATTTAGAGAAGATAAAAGCAGCACGGGTTAAGAATATCAGCAAGCAAACGATGGGGACGTTGGTTGGACAGTATATTGAAAATACCAACCTTGATAGCGAAGCTATCTCATCAGAACCCGAAGTTATCGATGACGCATATTTATCTTTTCGTTTTCACTTAGAATGCGACGCTACAAACTATGAAGCAAAAAAAGTACGCTTAGCCAATTTAGTTTCAAATAGAAATAAGCTGGTCCATCATTTACTACCGAGATTTGATAGTAATTCTGTAGACAGTTGTCGGATTATTGGAGATGAACTTGACGAGCAGAGTAAAGAAATACGGGAAGAAATTGAAGACTTAAAAGCCAATGTGAGTGCCTTAGATAGGGCTAAAAATCTTCTTGTAAGCTTTCTCAATTCAGAGGAAGGCAAAAAAATCATGGAATATTCTTATTTAATAAATACTCCCTTAGTCATAATGTTAGGGAAGATTGCCGTTCAAAGGCAGAGAGCAGATGGTTGGACATTGATAAATACTGCAGGACAACTACTAAAGCAACATCTACCTGAAGAGGTTGCGGTATTGAAAGAAAACTATGGACATAAATCGTTAAAGAGTCTCATCCTTGCAACTGAGATATTCGATATGCATGAAGAGACGACAGATAAAGGCGGTACTAGAGTCTTATACAGATTGAAATCTGGATGTGAATTGTCATTTGCCAAGCCTGCGGATGAACAGATCATATTGACCTCAAAGCTAATCTCTAACTCTGGTGATTAGTGATAGTTCAGTAACTACATCTCTCACCAATCAAATCTTACTGAACTACGATCTAGTCCACCTCAAAAGATCTAAAAGTTGTGGTATTCGATCATAGATCGAAGCGCTAAATCCTTACCAACTACATTGCAGGTTAATCCTTTAAAATCAGTAAATAACAATCTAAATTAAGAGAGCTTTTTTTTAGCATTAATCAATGTTCATAAAACAACAACCAACCTCCCCAAAATTCTCATATGTAGTGAAGCATTGCGCGTCACCGCCCCCGCAATCAACCGAGCCGGAAGGACCCGTGATGATAATAGGTCGCATCTAGCTCTGATGATAGCCATTCTCATTTGAACAGGCCGTACCTAACCTATTGACAAAGATGATATTTCACAACCAAACAACTCGTCGCGATAATACTTGAGTTCTGCTATCGACTCCCGAATATCGGCTAAGGCTTCATGCTGATACTGCTTAGCCTTAATCGCATTACGCTCAACCTCAGGCGCCCAAGCTCTAGCTGCGAGCCCTAGTGCTGATATGTCTAGCTGCCTGTAATGCATGTACTCATGAAGCTCAGGCATTTGGCACATGATAAACGAACGATCAAACATGATTGAGTTACCCGCAAACACCACACCAGTCTTAGCTTTACGGTCATGCTTAGGTATTCCCAGTGCTTTCAGGTGTTCGAGTACCATCTGCTCAGCCTGTGCTAACGATACTGATGAGGCACGAACAGCAGCTAACAACCCACTCTTGGTATGCACATCTATCGCCCACTCATGTGACCTTGCAATGTGTTCATAGTCTTGATGCACAACAATGTGCAGCGCTTCACCCACTTGGTTTAGCTCACTATCAGTCACGATAAAGGCCAGCTCAAAGATAGGATAATACTCCATACCCAGCATCCCATTGTCTAAGCGGCCGTTCAGCCCACCCGTTTCTAAATCACCAAACAAAAAGAATTGCTCCATCACCCACCTCACTTTGCTAATTGAATCTCTGCCCTTCTCAACCAATACACATACGACTTCTTGCTATCGAACCCCATCAATGCCCACTGGCCTTTGCACACGTAACAGGTGCGAATCGCCCGAATACAGTTTGGCGATAACCGCTCAATCATCCTATCGAACTGGACCACCTGCTTAGGAACGCTCAACTCCCTAACCAACGCACATCCATAAACCTGCACCTCACCTAACTTATCGCAAGCACTGCGATTAGTGAAACCTTTACCGAGTTCTTGGAACGCCCAATAACGCCCCCAGGCATTGAGCCCAGCACGAAGGGCTTTCATGTTAATAACCTGCTCTTGCGCATCACATACTCGCATTAGCCACCTCCGTGATCTGGTCTATCGATAAATGGAATACATCATCCACTATTGAGCGCAGGTGGTTATAAGGCACGTTACTCTTGCCATTCTCCCATCGCTGATACGTTCGGCGGCTTATCCCGTAAAACGCCGCCACTTCGTCCTGAGAAAGCCCCTTAATCGCCCTGCCTGTTTTTAGAATTTTTGCAGCTGGATGACTCATAAAACCACCTTATTTAGTGCCATTGCATACTCTTGTAAGGCTGATGCAACGATCATCACAGCCACCCACTCACACCAAGGGTTTGAGCACTCCCAACATTCGCAGACGATCTAGGGATTATCTCGGGCGCAACCTCACTAAAACCGAGCGAAATTAAATGCGCGTGATACGCATCAAGCGCACTCAACATGCCCTTATCCAACGTCGAATGAACATAGGTACGCAAAAGCACAGGCAAGGCATGATTAAGCAACCGCTCACCCACCATAGTATCTACGCCCATGTCTTGGATAATCGTGCGGCAAAGCTTTCGCAAATCATGCGAGGTAAACTCCTTAAACCGAATCGTCTCACTCCAATAATGCGCAGTGCGCTGGCTAATAGCGCCAACATCACCCGCAAACAAAAACGCCCGCTTACCCACATTTTTAAGCTGCCACTGCAAATAATGCTGGATCAACGCCTTAGCCGTAGGCGTTAACGGTAGCCGGTGCTCTTGGCGGTTCTTCGCATTCGCCGCAGGAATAAACCAAAACTCACCCGCAAAATGCTCCCATCGTGCCAAACGGGTTTCACCAATGCGCGTCCCAAACATCAGCATCAACATAAACAACATCGCCACCGGCATAAATGCATCACGCAACGCCACAAACAACGGCCCTAAGTCAGACTCCATCAAGCGCGTATCAGGCTTAGGTGATAAGGTTAAACTCATCGTCACTCGATAACCCATCAGAGGATTAAGCAATAACAACCTAAAATCCGCCGCCAAACTCAACGCTCGCTTAAGCACATTCACACTCAAACGAATATAATGCGGCGCATACCCCTCATTCAGCATCAGCTTCACCAACGCACTATCCACCACCAAAAACGACAACTCAGCCAAGGCCACATCACCCAGCTTAGGCAACAACTGCTTACGCATAATCGACCTACAGTTATCGCGCCAGCTCGGGCTTAACGTCGTATTACCATCCAAATAGTCCCCATACCACAACAGCAAATCAGTCACAGTCGCAAACTCACCACGCAACACATCCGCGCCCGCACTGCGCTTAGCCAACATCACAGGTAAATCCGCCAAAAACGTCTTAATGCACATGCTCGGCCACACGCCTTGCTTCTTCCAAACCGTCTTATCCCCCTCATTAATCACCAAATGCACACTCGCCTTCGCCCTATCCACCGTTGCCCGTAAACGCACCTCAGGAAACTGCGGGTCCCTAAAATCCCGCGTCAAACCGCCACGTAACCAACGGCGCAGCGCGGCATCGTTCAACTTACCCACCTCAACCCCGCTAGCAGCCATCGTTTGCCCCCTTAAGCCCAAGGTTGGTTCGTAAATTGGCAATAATTGATTTCGCCTTTGCCGCCTCAGTGGGCCGCGTCACCGTTTCAGGCAGTGCCTTAGGCAACTCAATATCGGTCAACTCGCCACGGCTAAAGCGCCTGCATAAGACTGTGTAATTGCGCTCAAAGGTCATTAACACATCCTTTTCAAGCCCAGTGGCAAACATCCAACTGCCCGTCTCGCGCACCGCTAAGCGCACCACATCATGGCTCCACGTATGCTTATCAGGATGATGGTAATGGCGCGTTGCCTCCTTAAACGCCGCCTCTAACTTGGGCAGCCCCAAATCACAGGCCGTCGGTTGGCACCACAAAGCAAACTGGCGCGGTGTCGGCCAAAACTGCCTATCGCCCTGCTCGCGTCTCGCGCGATTCAGCCCCGCTTGCACTTGCTCGCGGCTCGCAATGCCCTGTGCCGCCAAGGTTTTAAGCCACTCGGCTTTGTGGGTCGCTTCGTCCTCAGGCCGCGGTGCACTCACCGGAAACAACACCCGCAACTTGCTAAACACGCTGTCTACAATCGCCATGTCCATCGCCGTAGGTTCGGGTTGGCTAACACGCCCCTGCCCAACCAACGGCTGGCGGATTAAGGTCTGCAGTGATTTCATGCTCGTATTTTGCTTGGCAGTCATATCAAAGGATCCTCAGGGTCATACACCGCATGGCGCCAATCCACTTGCCCAACGGCGGTACCCATCGGTCTTGGCAACGGCGTTAGCCAGTGGCGTTCGCGGATAAACTTGGTAATACCGAGCACAAACTGGCCGTTAGCGCTAAAGCCCCAACTCGCATCCAGCGCTGCAGCCTCCTTCAACCACGTCACCGCCAACACGCAATCGGCATCGGTCAGCTTTTCAGCCTTCCACGCTTTCCACGCAGCCGAATCCGACCCGCCTTTGCGATGGGCGGGATACGCTTTGAAAAACGCATTGAAAACCGACTTAGCACTCGTAGCTGGACAACTATCTTTTAAAGATTCCTTGATAGGTTCAAAAGAGTGATAGATTCCGGTGCTATCTGGTGGCACAGGGGGTCTGCTATCTGGTGGCATGCCTATGCTATCTGGTGGCACCTCTTCGGTGCTATCTGCTAGCACAGGGGGTGCTACCTCGTAGCAGATTGAAATCGTGTAAATATTGGTTAAATTTCCCTTAGGTCCCTTACGATTTTTAATCGTTACAAAACCCATATCAACCAAGGCCGCAATATGCTTTCTCACTGTGCTATGACCAATCTCGCACTGGTCAGCAATATGCTGATGGCTCGGCCAACATTCACCATTATCGTTTGCGTTGTCGGCCAGCTTAATCAACACCAGCTTGCGCAGTGGATTACCCACCTTGGCCTTCATCGCTTTTACCATCAATTCCATGCTCATAAGCCACCCCCAAACGGAGTAACCCACAAAGCCGAATTGACGCAACCCCCATGCTTTCGTAACATGTAATCGCCTCTCTTAGGTATTAAGCCCGCGCCTGTCGCCAAACTTTTGCGGGCTTTCTTATTCTCGATAAGTAATCGATGCGTGTTCGTGTTCCGTCATCAACAACCCGCCTTACCGCCTTGACTCGCTAAATACGGATAGGCCAGCTCTAACGCCGCCATGCTCGCTTGCGTGGTCGCCGCCGACTCTTTTAACTCACGGTGCGCCGCCACTAACTGCTCGCGCTTGGGCTCCTCGCCCAAATGGATCACCGCCACTTGCGCCTCAGCATTCTCTTTGGTGAGCGACGCTGCCATATCGGCCACATGCAGCACATGGCCATCATTCATGCGGTCGGCAATGACCGTCACCCCTGTGCAACCAAATACATCGTTGAGATACTGCACCCGCAAATGCTCAGGCAATGCCGCTACCAGTGCTTGCTCAACATGAAACAAGCGATCCACCTGCGGATGCTGGCCCTCATACTGACCAAGCCAACGGAACAGCTTTTGGGCATTTATCCGCGCATCGTTGTGCACGTCTTGGCTGCTGGCAAAGCTAATGCCCTCCGCCGCCAACACTTCACTCAGCCCAAGGCGTTCAACTGCCGCAACAAAATCTATCGCCAGCGCAAAGCGTGTCATCTTGGGCAATTCCAACACCCGATGAATCGTTTTCATCAACAAATTCAAACGGCTATCTTTTTTACGTGAATGGGTTTTCATGTGTACTGCCCTCCTTCAACCTAAAGTGAACCTAAGCCACACTCGCTGACTCAGGATTATCTAAAACAACGACGGGGTTAACTTTGAGTGCGCCATCGGTTAGGCGCTCGATTTGATAAGCGCGGAGTTCGGGAACGTCATCGCCCCATTGAGAAACGGAAGCTGGATTAATACCTAATGCATTAGCCAGTTTCGATTTCCCTTTGAAGTATTCGACGGCAAGCTGAGTTTTCATTTTTCACCACCCTAAACTTAAGTTTTCCTAAGTATCAATACAAATAAAACCTAAGTCAAATTGATTTAAGATAACTTATATGAAAACACTCGGTGAACGCTCTAAAGAGCGAAGAAAAACTATCAACCTGACTCAACTCCAACTTAGTAAAAAAGTAGGAGTTTCAAGCGTTACCATTTCACAATGGGAATCAGGTGACACATCTCCAAAGGGTGAAAATCTTTACAAGTTGGCTCAAGCACTTCAGTGCTCACCTGACTGGTTGATGTTTGGCGATAGCAAAAACACGAAGAAACCTGAATCGAATGCTGAATGGGCAGGCGGTTTTGACCTATGGGACAACGATAGTCCACTGGGTGAGGATGAAGTCGAAATCCCCTTTTACATGGATGTCGAACTATCAGCGGGTGAAGGCATTACAGAAGGTGTTGAATATAAAGGCCCTAAGCTCCGTTTTGCTAAAAGCAGCCTTAAGCGTCAAGGCGTAAATACAGATCATGCAGCCTGTGTCAAAGTAAATGGCAACAGCATGGAGCCCGTATTACCCCACGGTTCAACGGTTGGTGTCGATACCTCAGCCACCGAAATCGTTGATGGTAAAATGTATGCCATTAACCACGATGGCATGATGCGCGTCAAAATGCTCTACAAACTCCCCGGTGGTGGTCTGCGCCTGCGCAGTTACAATACTGAAGAATGGCCAGACGAACACTTGGATGCTGAAAAACTAAAACAGATCAAAATCATCGGCAAAGTGTTTTGGTACTCGGTGTTAATTTAGAAAGAGCTATGATGAATATATCACAAGAGAATCTTACAAGTAGTGCAATCGTAGTTGGCGAATACACACATAGTCCACTGATTTTAATGGTTATAATCGGATTGTTTGGTGGATGGTTGTCATGGCTAAATACTGATTATAACGAGAGTTACTGTCATCGAAGACTTGCAAGAAATCTGATTACAGGTGTACTTGCAACATTCATGGTTCCACTATTTTTGCAGATGATTGGCAGTAATCTTTTAAAAGATATTTCTCCAGATTATCAAAATATTTATGTGTTTCTTGGGATGTGCAGTGCAGCTGCATTCGTTTGTCAAAAATTTGCATCTTCTATATCACAACAACTGCTGCAAAAGGCAAACGACAAAGCGGAACTAGCTGAAAAAACAGCTCAATTAGCATCAGAGAAAACTTTATCAGTTCAGATTGATCAGATTAAGCTTCAAGGCTCAATGCACATGATAAAGCAAGAGTACGAAGAAGCTTTAGTTTTTATGAATGAATATCTTAAACATAATCCAATGGACTCCAATACATTATGGAGAAAAGCATATTGTTTGAAAAGAGTTGGAGATGTACCCCAAGCGATGAAGAACATCGACTTAGCAATACAGCATTCTGTCAAACCTCCTGGAATGCTTTACTTTAACAAGTCCTGTTATATGGCTTTACTTCAGCACAAAGTTTCAGAGATCGTGGAATGTCTTGAGATGGCTTTAAAGTTAGATGAAGACAAAGTAAAAATTGCTATCTCAAATGATTTGAGTGATGATTTTAGTTCCATAGCTCATAAAGATGAGTTCAAAAAATTACTTGATAAGTACCAGATAGACTATCCAAAACCTTTAAGTGATTATCAATAATATTATGGCCCATCAAAATATTTTGTATAAAAACACAATGTTGTTATACTGAGATTGTTATACTGTTCTAACAGAGAAAACTGGAGTTGCGTATGATAAAATATATTTTGATTCAAGATTTACACGATACTGAGCCACCAATCCTTGGTTAGGCTTTAGCAGTGTTACGTTACTCAAGTAAACCGCCATCCGGCGGTTTTTTATTATAAAAGGTAATAATATCAAGCTCTAACCCTGCTATTCAACAGACGCATTGCACTAATAAGCACGTGACAGGAAGAGCCATTAGTCGATAGTTATGGATAACGCCCCCACCTCAATACTCAATTCGCAGCTTACTTTAACGCATCATCATTCATACCCACATATTCCCTTCTCTGCTATAAAAAATGAATAATCTGAATCAATTGACAGTCTTCATTGCGTCTAAAATGTAACTGGTTCTTTAATGAAACCAAAATTGGTTGATTTAGGCGGTTGTTTATGGTTTAATAGATAATGAAGATATAATCTTCATTTGGAGACACGAGGACAATACTATGAAAACTACAGCCTTAGGCCGTTTGTTGCGTAAGCTACGGATTGATCGTGGAATGATCATGAAAGACTTAGCTGAGGTATTAGGCGTTAGTTCTGCATATTTATCAGCTATTGAGCTAGGTAAGAAAGCGGTTACAGATAAAAATATACTTAGAATGATCGAATATTTTGACTTAAATCCCGAGGACTCTGCAGAGCTGAGGCATGCAGCAAAAACGTCTCAACCCTCAATTAAGATAGAACTAAAAGATAGTTCAATTGAACAGAGGGAGCTAGCGGTGTCATTTGCCCGCAATTACCAAAATATATCGCCTGAAGATCAGAGAAAACTTATGGAATTGCTGGAGGGATAGTGCGATGGCACATAAACGTAAACTTGGCCATAAAGTAAAACCTCTCAAAACTGCGACCATTGAGAGTTCTGCAAGGAATTGTCGAGATTCATTCAGACAATTTAAGCCTTACATTAATATTTGTAAGCTTTATGAAGTCCTACAAGAGTTAGGTGTTTTATGCTTTGAAGTAGTAGAGGATTATGAGTTAGGCGATGAAGAAGCTCGAACCTATCCGAATGCTAAACTAATCAAAATTAAAAACACGGTATACGAAGCCGCGGCTAATGGTGATGGACGCGCTCGGTTTACACTAGCTCACGAACTCGGGCACCTTGATTTACACAAAAATCAAGAACCAGCATTTTCGCGTGGTGACCACCAAGTTTATGAAGACAGCGAATGGCAAGCTGACACCTTTGCAAGCGAGTTTTTGATGGATAGTAGGATGATTAATTCTACAGATACAGCACAAGATCTTGTGGAAAAGTTTGGAGTTAGCTACACAGCAGCGGCATTAAGGCTCAAAAAAATGAGAGGATAAAGAAAAGGAAGGCTGCGACCCCTTCCTTTTCTTAGATACTTATTACGCAAAATACCTAGGTAACGTTGTCATCTAGGTATCTGGTTGAAACAGCATAAAAGTAAACTTGACAGTCTTATCTTAGTGCAGTTTCCATCAGTTTGTCAACGACGACAGATTGAGGAGATACTCATGCCAGCATTATGTAATGAAGATGTTGTTGTGATCTTTCGCCCTTATATCACTCGAAACGGTAAACGAATTTTCCGTAAAGATGGTGGTATGTGGCGTTTAGAGATACCAAAATCAAAATTCAAAGGTTAGACATTTGTTTTTTGATTTACAAAAGCCTTGTTAATCCAAGGCTTTTTACTTTCTAAAATGTTCTTGTAATTTTCGAGACCGACATCAACTTAAAACAATAAACCCTCCTTAGTTCAATACTTTAATTTATATCATCCCATGCTTTAAAAATCACCAAATCAAAATAACCAAAAATATTTTAAGTTTTCCTAATTTTTAACTTGACCCATCACTTAAGTTTTCCTAAATTGTATTTAAGAAAACTTAAACAAACTACCGAGGACAGGGAAATGATTCTAGCGAAAGTTCACACCACACCTAAGCAACGCGATGAGTTTCGTCTACTGGTGGCAATACGTTTTGCCTGCTTAATGGCGCTGGCCAAGGGCCACACCGACCCGATGGATTGCCCACGGGTGCAAGCCCGCTGCGCCGAGCTGGTAAAGCATTTTGCCTATCACCACCCAAGCGCTGCCTTTTACCGCCAGTTTATACGCCACACGGGCGAACTCGGGCTCAACTTCAGCCTGCGCTTCACTGAGCCCCAACAAGGTTTGTACGGCAAGGTGATGGTGTGGCGTAACGAACAGGCGGCCACTAACGTGCATCCGCTGCAACTCACCCAAGCGGAGCAACCAACATGAGCGGAATCAACACCGCGTTTTTGCTTATGGCCCAGTTCAACAAAGTGATAGTGCCACTGGATCAAATCAGCAAAGAGTATTTTGGCCTCGAACCGCGTACCGCGGCCAACTATGCCAAAGCCGGCCGCTTGCCCTTAGCCGCCTTTCGCACCAGTAACAGCAACAAAGCGCCTTGGATGGTCAATGTCACCGACCTTGCCGAATACCTCGACAAGCAACGCGACGCCGCCAAGCAAGATCAAATCAACTTAGCGTAATCAGCGGCTCAGTGGGGAGGTATCTATGTTTTTTGTTTACGGCGTGTCCATGACCTTAGCGAAAAATCAAGCGGCCAAAAAGTGCAGCACCTCAGTAGGCGCGCACCCTAACCGCCGTCAACTAAGCCCCGACGAGTACCAAGCTAAGTTGGATGATATGGCGCAGCACTTATTTGAAACCATGAAGCCACAACGCCTGTCGCATTCGTTATCGACGCCCGCGCTGTGCCAGCAATACATCGTGTTAGCCATGACCCAAGAAGCCCACCGCGATGTACATATTCGCTATCACAAGCTGTCGGACAAGGTGAACCCCAAAACCAAGAAACCCATCATCAATCTGGTGGTGTTTAACGGCGAAGCCGCAGCTTAGCCCTGCTGATTCAAAAGGAAGGAATAGCGCATGAACCACTTACTCCCAGGCTTTGAATCACAAGAGCGCGTTGCGTTATTGCTATCGCTCACCCGCATTAGTTCGCCCGAGGTGATTGCCGCGTTAACGCTGCATTACACCAGTGCCCTGCCCGCCGAACGCGCGGCGGCTCGCCACGGGATTGAACTGTCGAACTTTATGCGCGGGCAAAAGAAGTTAGAGCAAATCGCCGCCACGGTCGAGGCCATTAAAGCCATCGACTGGGCCAAGCTGCAATCAAACCCTTTGCAACCGAAGCAGGTGGCCTAAATGACTCAATCAGCGGCGTTTCGCCATCTGTTAAATCATTACCGCAGCCATAAGTTAAGCCTGTTACTAAAGGCAAAAACGGGCGACAGCATCAAAATCGCGCTGGCACTGGGCGCGTTAGATTGCCTGTATTGGCAAGCATTGGGCAACGGCTTAACCAACTTAGCCAAGGGCATTAGCCGCACCATAGTGTATTCGTACCGATATCACCCAATGCGTCTGCCCTGCCATCCGCCTGTCAGCCAAACCAGCGACAACCAAAACAAGGAGGCGGCATGAATGCGTTCAGCACCAAAGATGGCGTGGTCACGTTATCTAAGCCCTACTCCACCTTGATGTGCGATCAGCAACAAATCGAAGTGAAGTACACCCCCAACAACTACCACGGCTGGGGCATTTGTAAGTCTTTTAACGCCATCGAGTGCAGCGACTTCGGCCAAGCCGACGCCGAAGTATTCGCACTCAACGCAGAATCAAAACTCAGGATAAAAGGAGAAGCAGCATGAACCCGATACAAGCAGCAACAGTAGAACGTGAAGAAGGTTATTGGACCCATCCAGATTTGCCCGAGTGGGACGAAGGCGTAACCCGCGCAGAGTGTGAAGCATGGGCGGCACGCCAAGGCGGCGAGTTTGTGGCGATTTGGTTTGAACTCGATGCCACTGAACATCAGATCGAGCGCTACTTTGACGAGGGCGACAACGATATCAGCGATTGGCAACCCGTTTGCGACAAGGCCGGCTCATTCTTACTGAGTATTCACGACACCGAAGATGGCCCCGTCGCGCTGTTCTTTGCACCGAAAGATAAGGAGGATATGTAACATCGAGCTAAACGGACAAAATTGTGGGTTATAATGTGTAGCGAAACATAACCCACTTTTTTAATTCAGTTTAATCAACTTGTTAAGCTTTAACGGCAAGCTCTGCAATAAGACTGAACCAGATTTTTACCATTGGCTAGCTTTCGAAAGCCAAAATACGCTTCTGCATCTTCAACTGTCATAGCAACTCGGTTACACATTGCTGAAGGACATTGTGCTATTGCTCCATCAACCTTCTCTATTTTTACAAAAGGGCTCTTAGGAGGTGAATTATTAATTGTCTCTTTATGCTTAGAAATTGTAGGCTGTACTTTATAGCGTCTATAAAAGTCAGTACATACCCAAACTAAACCGCAACAAACTAAGTAAGGCTCATAAGGTCCATTAGAATCAAACATCCAAGCGATACCAATGGATATTGAGGAAATAATCGCAACTACTTCTAATAGTGCTATTTTTCCTAGTTTTAAAACATTCATATTATTAACTCTAATTATTTTTTGAAGCCTAACGCCCGCAGCACGGGCAAATTTGGAGCGCAGCGGAAAATTTGTCCCAGTGCCTGCGCTTGTTAGGCGACTTAGAAAAGACTGTTTTGTTGATGTTTAAAAGATTGAATGACATCTCTAATTTTCAGCTTTTTGTCAGCTTTCTCTAATGCTGATGAGCTCATGTAAGAAATAAGTTTTTCAAGATCAGTTACTTCTTTTATCTTGAGGAATTCCTTAGCTTTGTTTATATACACTAAAGCAGATTTCTTTCTTTTTAAGAGCTCAATTGCATTGCTCAAAGTTCCAGTACTTTTCGTATCCCAAACCATTAATCCATAATCACAATCTTCAGCCATCTTTAAGTCTTTAGCCGTAAAAAATTCTCTGGTTCCTGAAGTTGCATTAGTTTCTATTTTTGATACTGGCCAATGTCCAAGATTGTTTCTTGGGTTATCACCGGAACAGTACACAAGGACGTATTCCATATTCTTTGAAATTAAATATTCTTGAATAGAACTATCTACACCGCTAGCATCACCAACAATTACTTGATAACCAGATTCAACTATGTTGTTGATTCTACCTTGAACATTCTGATCTAAGTTCTTGATTCCCATAGAGCCTGATATGAATACTTTATACATTATCTTTTCCTAGTTACCGTGGCTACATAGATATTTCTTATTTTACTATAGCTTCGTAATACAGTTGTAGCGGCCTCCAAAGAAGAACCTGTATCAAATAGATCATCAACAATCAGCACATCGAACAAGCCTACACCCAATACATCGTTTACTTTGAATACCCCCATGAGCGTAGACACCTTTTCATCTCTCGCTTCGATATCCTTCATAGCTGCTGTGCTACCAGTTTTAACAAGTAGATTTTCAACACATGGGATACCCATTCGGCCAGCTAGATCTCTTGCGATCTCGGTGACTGGTTGCTTAGTTCTAGCTTTCGAAGCTGGCATAGGTATTACTAAACTCGATGATGAAAACGTTCTGCCAAAAGAATTGTATAATTGTTGCCCTATGATTGGCACCTGGGAAAAATCAGATCGGTATTTTAGCTGAAAAAGGGCTTCGCCAGCCTCCGGGCGCTCTGTGTCAAACTGCATGTGCCCATATTCATTGTACCCAACAGGAGTACTGCGAGTAGTGTGCTTGTCCAACGAGTAACCTAAGGTCCAATTCCCTTCAATCTTTTTAATATTTACTTCCATTGCAAGCTCTCTCAAATTACTCGAATCGCCTAACGCCCGCATAAGGGGCGGCAAAACTCAAGCGGCATTGGGTTTAAAATGAGAAGCACCAAAACCAAATGCCGCGTAGTTTTGATGTCCCAGCGAGTTTACGAGCGAACTTGATGCGTTTGTTAGCTGCCTGCTAGTGGCAAAAATTGTTGTATATATTTGTTTTATGTTTTTTAAAATCGAAGCCAACTTTTACATTTCTTGCTGACGATTCAAACTCAAGAGTCCAATTATGTAGAGGCCATTCCCAAGGCCCATCCATATGTCGCCCTATAACAATACGATCAATAATGGTAATTACCCTGTGTTCTTTATCTTCCATCTTGGTATTTGCGATGTAGAAGGATTCTGGAAAAAGTGTCTGGAGCCTATCGATGAAACCTTCACCATTCGCAGACGCAAGAATATCATAGCCAAGTTTGTTTATGACTTTATATACATCGCGTATCCCGACCCCTTGGACGGGGTCGAAAACAGGTGTTTTGTTATCAAAGTGGAGTCGATTTAAGTAAACCGTTCCACCTTTTGCCCTAAGATGCACATCGACTTGGATATCAAAAGTATCAGCAGTTACAGAGCGAACTTCAGCGAAGCTAATAGAGGCTGAAAGTGTAGCTTTACGAAAAAACTCTTTGTATAAGAAAAGAGCCAGATTAACTACACCTAGAGCCAACCCTCCAAAAGCCGCAATTCCTTTCATTGTAGTGGTCAAGTAAAATTGGCCACGGTTTTAGAGTCATTCCAATATAAACGTTCTGACTCATTTGGCGTTAACCCACCATTATATTGATGGGGCCTAGTCTCGCTGTAATATCCAGTGATGTAATTTGTGATCTCTTTATCTGCTTCTGTAAAATTCCCATAACCACTTGCGGGTATCCACTCAGATTTCAAACTTCTAAAGAAACGCTCCATTGGTGCGTTATCCCAACAATTCCCGCGACGACTC
>NZ_JAKKSJ010000024.1:0-85242 GCF_025653365.1 Shewanella sp. SW32
GTCGTCGCGGGAATTGTTGGGATAACGCACCAATGGAGCGTTTCTTTAGAAGTTTGAAATCTGAGTGGATACCCGCCAATGGTTATGGGAATTTTACAGAAGCAGATAAAGAGATCACAAATTACATCACTGGATATTACAGTGAGACCAGACCCCATCAATATAATGGTGGGTTAACGCCAAATGAGTCAGAACGTTTATATTGGAATGACTCTAAAATCGTGGCCAATTTTACTTGACCACTACAAAGTGAGTTATGTTCATTGATACAAAAAGCTTGTTTAAGCCGCTTTACTTTAGGTTTATTGAATAGAGTTTGATAGATTTTATTGGTCATTGTAATGTTCTTCTGTTTGACATCTAGTTCGTTAGGCGGCGATATATTCTTTAATATCCGCCTAACTTAGCTACTTTTCAGGCTCTGGTTTCACTGTTCGTCTGAGGTTGAAGGCTTTTTAGGGGGTTATTCTCTGTATTGTTATTGCTTCAAAGTGTGTCAGCCGCATTGATAAAAAAAGCAGGCCTAAACCTGCTATTTCATTTATCTGTGTGATAGCCATTCATGAAGATCTTTAAAGCGCCAGCATGAACGTCCATTTTGAATTAAGGCGGGTGGTGGGAATTGCCCTGACTTAATTCTTCTGCCTAGTGTGGAGCGGCTAACTCCCAACAGTTTTTGAATTTCAGGTTTTTGAACTAAGCGGTTTTGTTCTAGATACATTGCTAGATGCGTATTTTGCATTTTAAACCTCCCTAATTAACGGCTTGGCGTGATCCGACCCATTCGGTTAATTCAGATAAAAGCCAGCCAACAGAAGTACTCTGTGGATAGAGCTGCCTGCGTTTAGGGAAAAGGCCTCTACGCTCAAGTGACCATGCAGTAGTACGTGAAATTGAGGTGATTGATTTGCGTTCCGCTTCACGAACGATGCGGTCTGTAGATGGTTGATTTAATAAGTTCATGCTCACTCCCGTTTAAGTCTGTTCGGGAGTGATTGTGGGAGAAAATAATTGGCAAAAAAAGAGGTCCTACTGAGCAGGACCTCTTTTTAACGGCACTAATACATTGTTTTTATTAAATATTGCACTTTAGCGCACTTTTAATCTTTTGCATTGTGTAAGCTGCATTTAAAGCCTGCTGTACTGCAGAAAGACTCGGTTTCGGTGGTTGCAGAAGATTGTTAGGCTTCTTAATACCTTTAAGCCATGAATTGATAGTCGCGTGCTCGGGAGATCTACTGACAAATTTAATTAATGATGGGATGTTTTTGTTGTCTCCTTTTTGGGAGAACTCCCTTAATAAGCTATAAATAGCTCCTCCCAACATTAATTTAGGTGTATTAGACAATGATTGATTTTGATATATATGATTAGCCATTTCGCAAACTAATTGTTTGACAGGGTCAATGGCTTTAGCTTTTGACTGACCACCTCTTTGCGGTTGAGTGACTTTAGTCGTGTAACCAGCATTGGTATATCGGTCAGTTATGGCTAATGAATCATTGCTACCTGCGTAGTAGCCAATATGAAAGACTGTCTCAATAATTATATCTACCTGCTTTAACGCCTCTGCACCACCTTCTTTTATAACTGCAGTTAACTGATGATGTAAGGTCTCCGCTTGCCTCATAAAAATGTTTGTGTTGTCGATGACTAACCCTAGTTGCGAGGGTTGATGTTTAGATGCCCTCTCGGCATAGAGCTCATTGCCACTTGACCTCACTTCATTGGCCCTGGTTCCTACTAACTTAATAATCCCAATCCCCGGAGCGTCACTACCTTTGATAAGGTACAATTGATTTTGTTCTTCTTCAGAAAAGGTGTCGTCGACCAATTTCAACATCTCTGACACCATTTCTGGTAACAGTATTCTCTTTATATCATCAACACGGTTCATTTTAACTTTCAAGGGGATTTTCATTAAAAACCTTTTGTTCTGGCTTGCTTTAACATGACAACATTACTTGAGTCTGAACGTAAAAGTTCCAACCTGTCTAACCACAACTCGAGGGCTTGGAGCTTTTCGGGTAATCTTTGACTTCGATTATAAATGCCTCCAACACCTTGTATTGTGTGCCCTAGCATCAATTCAACAATATGAGGGGCCACTCCCAAATCATTCATTCCAGTGGCTACGGTACGTCGTAGGTCATGTAATCCCCATTGCTTCTCGTGGCCAAGTTTTCGATAAATCCCCCCACCCCATTGACTCACTGCAGTATCAGTCTTTAATTCACCAAGCATAAAGCCATTTCGACTATTCGATACTAACTCCATAAGCCATGGCTTGAGCCTCTCAGGAATAGGTCGCAATATCTCACCACTCAAACCATTTTGCTGGTCTTTGATTCGATTTTTATTGTTCTCAGGAGGGACTGTCCAAATCATTCTTTCAAAGTCCCATTCGCTGATTCTAGACAATCTAATTTCTTGAGTTCGGCAACCAAATATAAGTAGACACGTTATTAACTCTTTATAGTATGGCAGTAACTTCCCGTCCTCTAGCCAGCACAACAGATCTACTAGTTCTTTTGAACCAGTATCACTCACTAGGCGCCTAGACCTCTTAGACTGCGCACGCGCGCCGATACTTTCAAAATCGATTTCAAAAATGTCAATATTGACCTCGTGCCCTCTTTTTCTAGCATACTTCAATGCCTGTTGGACGTTTCTCAAAACATATCCAGCTGCTACGCCATATACTTTTGCTCTAGCTTCAAAACAGTTAATCCAGTTATGTTTAGTTATCTGAGATAGCGGAAGTTGGCCAACATTAGGAATAATCCATTTGTTAAATTGTTGCAGATGTGTTTTTGAGTTTTTCCGATTCTTTTCCGCGTAGTTATTAATCCATAGTAAAAGCGCATCTTCAACCGTTAGTGGTTTCAAACTCTCTTGGCGCTCTAGATTACGTTCATTTTTAGGATCTTTTCCTTCAGCAAGCCACTTTCTGCATTGTTCTCGATCTTTTCTTGCTGCTGCCAAAGTCAAATCGGGATATCTCCCTAAGACTAGGGTCAATGGATTTGATTCCCTTCCACCTAATCTATAGCGAAACTGCCACTGTAAATTATTGACAGAAGATGTTTTTGACGGAGAGACACGAATGCTCAACCCATCTCCATCGCTGTATGACTTAGGTTTATCATGAAATGTAGAAAGCAGTGCCTTTAGCCCTCTATCACTAAGTTTCTTAGTTGCCACACCCACCTCTGAGTTACACACCGAGTTACACACATATCTTAGTATAAGGGCAAACAGAATAGAACATAAACAAACAAAAAATAACACAACCATCAATAATATCAATATGTTAATAATCAGCAGCAACCAGTTGCGAACAGAGAAAAACACCAACTTAATTAATACGGCATGAATTAATCCGCAAGGATTAAGCTGTTGTATTGAAAAAAGAAAAGGCCTGAAGAGATTCGGGCTTTTTTGCTTTCTGATACACCATTTTCTAATGTAAACCTTTCTAATGCGCGCCCTTCTTATGCACATAGTTACACAGTCACCATCATGCTTGGTTTGCCACGCCTCTCACGCCAACTAAGATATCATTCACCAATACAATGCACTTAGCTGCTCTAGCGACCAAAATCAATAAATAATCCATACAGCCCATAGCACAACCTTGACACGAGCCATCGGGTTTTAAGTTATAATGCATTTAAAAATCAGTCTGTTAATTCTAAAACTTTTTAGCCGTAGGTTTTACATTGTCATTGACTCACTCTGAACAAGATATCAAACACAGTTGGTTTGGCCGTTTCTTTATTGGCAAAGCTGATGCGGTAAAACTCACCACGAGTGGTATTAGCATTAATCGCACTAAAGGCGGCTTTTTTGCTCACTCTCGCAGCACTAACAAAGTAGAAGCTGACGAATGTTTTACCTGGCAACAGCTAGATTTCCCACCATTTTTTACCTTAAGTCCACTAGGTTATCTACTCGGTTTCACAGTATTAGGCAAAGCCTATCAACTGCCTTTTCTCAGCTATTTTGCACAGCATCAATTTAGCAATCAAATCGCACAGTATTGGGCAAATGCCAATGGGCCGCGCGTTGCTGAGTTAATGGCGAAAGTGGATAAGACACTGACACGCACTTATTTACGTGAATCACGTTTAGAAATGATACAAGCCAGAGTCGCGCGCGAATACCAGCGCTGGTTCCCTTGGTGTGAAAACCTGCCATTGTCTGCACATTTACACACAGTGTTAGCGAGGCTTAAGCAAATCCACCGCTGGACTCGCGCCGATATAAAGCAGTTGCGTGAAGATTACATTCAGTCTCAGCTCGTTAAATTTGCTGACTATTTTGAGCATGTAGAATCTAATCCCTTAACCGAAAAACAGCGCCGAGCTTGTATTATCGATGATAACAATAACTTGTTATTGGCAGGCGCAGGCACAGGAAAGACCAGTGTGATGGTTGGTCGAGCAGGATATTTGCTTAAGAGTGGTCAAGCAAAAGCCGATGAAATATTGCTATTAGCCTATGGCCGTAAAGCGGCTGACGAGATGGATGAGCGGATTAAAAATAGGCTCGGTACGGATGATATCAAGGCGAGCACCTTCCACAGTTTAGGCTCAAAAATTATCGCCGACGTTGAGCGAGCAAAACCGAGTTTGTCCCCTTTAGCGGAGGATGACAAAGCCAAAGAGCTGTGGGTGCACAATATCCTTGAGACTTTGATTGAAGATGAGGCTTACCGTAAACAACTTTTCGAATATTTCAGCCGTTTCTATTATGTTGAAAAAAGCCCGTTCGAGTTCGATATGGAAGGCGAGTATTTTCAATACTTGAATGATAACGATATTCGCAGTCTTAAAGGTGAGCGAGTCAAAAGCTTTGGTGAGCTCTACATTGCCAACTGGCTATTTAGCAATGGCATCGAATATGTCTATGAAGCTAAGTATAAGCATGATGTGCGCAGTATTGATTTTCGTCAGTATCAACCCGATTTCTATCTGCCTGAATACCAAATTTATCTTGAATACTATGGTATTGATGAACACCAGCATACCGCTCCTTATATCGATAACCAGAAATACTTGGAATCGATGGCATGGAAACGCCAGCTACATCAACAGCATGGCACTAAGTGTGTTGAGCTATTTTATTACCAACATAAAAAAGGGTTGTTAATCAGTAAGCTTGAGCAAGCTTTACAGGTCTTTAAAGTACAATATGCGCCCTTACCCGATGAAGCCATACTAGCAACCCTACATGAACTTGGCCGCATGACCGAATTGGCAAAAATGTTTAGTCAGCTGATAGGGCTGTATAAAGCGGCTTGCCTTGATGAACATGGGCTTGAGGGTGTATTTGCTCGCGCCGCCGATGCTCAGCAGACCCGCAAGGCATTCGAACTGCTTGAGCCTATACTCACGCGCTATGAGCAGCATTTAGCAATAAATGGCGACATTGATTTTGAGGACATGATAGGCAAAGCGTTGACGTATTTACAACGCGGGCAATTTATTAGCCCGTGGCGTTTTATTATGGTGGATGAGTTCCAAGATATTTCAGAACCACGTGCCCGCTTAGTGCGTGCCTTGAGGGATTCCTGTGCCCCTCATTCTAAAGCGCTGGCGTCTTTATTTTGTGTCGGGGATGACTGGCAGGCAATTTACCGTTTTAGCGGTGCAGATGTAAGTTTAACCACGCAATTTAGCCAATATTTTGGCCCAACAGCCCAAAGCTATTTGGATCTGACTTTTAGGTTTAACAGTAGTATTGAGCAAGTTGCCACTCAGTTTGTCACCCAGAATCCCACGCAATTGAGGAAGGACATTCGCTCCCTCATGCAGGTCGCCTACCCTGCAGTCTCAATATTACGCCGCGGAGAAAACGAGCAGTCAAACCTAAATGAACCAAGCCCAAATGCACTGGAACAAGCATTAACGGCCATTAGTGCAAGGATAAGCGCTAGAAGTGACAAACTTAACAGCGTAGCAAGCGTCTATTTACTGGCACGTTTTTGGTTTCAGCTACCCGATAAAACCCAAGTAAACCAACTCAAGGCTAAGTACCCTAACTTGAAAATTGAATGCCAATCTTTTCATGCTTCTAAAGGGAAAGAAGCCGATTATGTGGTGATCATGGGGATGAAGACGGGAATGCATGGCTTCCCTTCAATGAAAGTCACTCCTCCGATACTAGATGCATTTTTACCAAAAACGGAAGCGTTTGAATTTGCAGAAGAACGTCGACTGTTTTATGTCGCGTTAACGCGGGCAAAACACCGCGCCTATGTGATTGCCGATATGACAGACGTGAGCCCATTCGTCACCGAAATGCTTACAAAAGGCTACGCAATTGAACAAGATGAGTTCAGCACCTCTTTAGTACAAAGGTTATTTGAAGACATAAAATGCGTGCGTTGTAGCACGGGAACGCTTAAGCCTAGAACGGGAAAATTTAAATCGTTTTATTCCTGCTCACATTTTCCCCTTTGCGATCACAAGGAAGAAGGTTGTGAGCTCTGTGCTAGCCCAATGACCCGAACACGCTTTGCTGGCTTTAAGGTATGTTTGAATGAGAACTGTGGCCATATAGCGCCACTTTGTAGCCTCTGTGGTGGCGATATGCAGTTAAAGGATGGTCGATTCGGCCCCTTTTGGGCTTGTCGCAATTACCGCGGGCAAAACCTACCCAGTTGTACGAATAAACTAAACAAGGCCAAGTTATCGCTCCCAAGCGAGCGACCCCAAAAGCATGTGAGCTAGATGCAAGAATGCTCAACAAAAGCCTATAACAATGAGTAGCAACTCATTTTTATAGGTAGGGAATTTAGAGTAAAAAGAAGAAATAAACAACGAGGAAAAAAGAGCTGAGTGCACCAATAACCACTGGGTAAATGAGATAAGCATCTTGCGCTCTGGCAGCACGAATAAAACATAAATGAGCCAGAAAATAATTATAGATAAAAATCATAATTGAAATCATAACACCATGGCTAAAGCGTAATGTATTCATATTGAGTGCAACAATAATAAGCAATAGCCAATTCAGCAGAATAAGATACAGAAAGACCTTCTGTAATTTATCCGAGCCGTTTCGATGAAAAGATGCAGCCATTGCATATCCTATATTTTCGCCCGTAGTCTAATTGCATCAATCAAGTTCTGGACTTCAGCTTTATCACGATAAATCCAGCGAGCGCCTAAGAACTTCAATCGACCTTTAATCGTGTGTTCTCGAGTTACCTCACATAAGACTCGTGTTTGCTCAAGTTCAATATAGAATCTCCTCCCTACTGATAGTGGTTCATTGCACAAAATCCCAACACCGCCAATGCTAATATCTTTTATATTTGCAGTTCCAATCGGTGTAATAACAAACCAGCAAGTTGTTGATAAATTTACTGTCAGGCCATCGCATGCAAATGCGAGTGGCGCTCTTTTATTTCGTCTCAGGCTAAATCTTTGATGAGTTCGACGATTATCAAATTCAATAATCTGATACTCAGGGGTCGCTTCAACTTCATCCTCAGAATGTACAAACTCTTCATACAGATTCATAGTCATCCCTAACAAATGAGAGCAGGTATTAACACTAGCGAGTGTTTGCTTGGCGCTTAATTTCGTTGATTGTAACGCCACTTGGGACTGTATCGATCGGAGCGCCAATCATGCCTCTTAATAACTGTTCAGCAGAGGAGGTTAAAATAAGCGCCTCAATCCGACGATTAGCCGCCGCAGCAGTATCCGAAGTGATGTAAGGAACCTGATCAGCCATACCCGTCACCTGAATAACCTGATCGCGTTTAACCCCGCCACGCTCAAGCACTCTTCGTGCTAATAGTGCTCTTTCACTCGATAATTCCCAATTAGTAAATAAACTGCCCGCATAAGGCGTTGAATCCGTATGACCAGAAATAACCATGCTATTAGTTATATTTTTTAAAATAGGCCCTAAAGATAAAAGTAATTCTTCAAAATAGGGCTGCATCTGTGCACTGCCCCGCGTAAACATAAATTGATTCACATTATCGTGAATTAAGATGCGTATGCCTTGAGGCACAATCGTCACGGTAATATTTTCAGCCATACTTGAGCTTTGAACGACTCGATTCAATTCTCTGGCGAGCACAGTTAATTGCGCCTGAGTATCAAATTGCCCAGGGATGAGCGCACCTTCCTCTAATCCTTCTGACTCCGAACCTCTAGGCATAGAATTGGAAGGTATGATTGGAGGGCCAATAGACATATTGCCTTCTAAATCAATAATTGAAGATGACTGACTTAGCTCAAATGGATTCATTGGACCAGTGGGATTCATATCTCCACGTAAATACTGCACTATCATGGTTCGCTCTTTTTGATCAGCGATTTGCATGATCCACAGCACCATAAAGAGCGCCATCATAGCAAGCGTGAAATCGGCAAAAGCGACTTTCCACGCACCACCATGCCCATGATTACGCTTTCCTCGCTTTCGCCGCTTGATAATAATCGGCTCATTTTTATGGAGCATTAGCTTCTCTGCCCTTCCATCCAACGTTCTAACTCGATAAATGAAGGACGATTTTCACTTTGTATTTGTTTCCGTCCCGCATCAATAGCCATCATTGGTGGTTTACCTTTTGAAAAGGTCACTAAAATAGCGGCTATGCACCGAAGCTGTGCCGATTTACGATCAACCAGATGTTCTAATGCCTTTGACATTGGGTCAAAGAAACAATAACACGCGAAAATACCAATAAATGTACCGACTAATGCCGCGGCAACTTTGACACCAATCATAGTAATTGGGCCATCAATATTAGACATAGTAATGATAATACCGAGAACAGCAGCTAAAATACCAAAGCCAGGCATAGCCTCTCCCACCTTACTAAAAGCTTCCGATGGTCGTAATCTGTCCTCTTCTATTCGATGAATCTCTTCTTCTAGGATATGCTCTAAGTCATGGGGAGATATTTTCCCAATAGACTGCACTCGTAAGTTATCAATTAAAAACTGTAAAACATTTGGGTGATTAAGCACGGCTGGGTACATTAGAAAAATAGAGCTCTGATGAGGATTTTCTAAATGTTCATCGAGCACTTTTAAGCCTTGAGATTGGATCTGAGCCATTAAAGTGCCCATCAAAGGAAATAACTGAGGATATAATTCAGGATCTTCCTTGCCCTTATTAAATAATTCTTTTAACTGCTCAAGCATTTCTTTTAATACTGATTGTGGGTTAGCAATAATGAGCGCTCCAACTCCGGCCCCCATAATGATTAAAATTTCAGCAGGCTGCCACAATGCAGACAAAGCCCCACCCGCCCAAACATATCCACCAAACACAGAAGCTAAAATGATTAACAGCCCAACTAGTTTACTCATTACGATCTTCTCACTTTTAAACTTTAGCGCTGCAATATTGTTTTTAACTGTGAAATAGCTGATTTATGCAGCTGGCAAATACGCGTTTCAGTCAATCCCAATGCCATAGCTATCTCTTTTAAATTCAGCTCATGATGATAGTAAAGCGACAGAATTAGCTGTTCTCTTTCATTTAATTTTGAAATAACTTTGATCAAAGTTTGCTTCAGCATTAACCGCTCAACATCATTACTTCTGTCTACTGGATGATCACCGCCCAATAGCAACTCATCTAAGCTTTTCATCGACTCTGCTTGCGTCGAGTATAAACGTTCCCGATAATCCTCCGCGCTCAGCCCAAGCGCACTGGCCACTTCGAGATCGCTTGGTTCACGCCCCATCTCTCGACTCAAGCGTCTCACCACGTCATTAAGCTCATGGGCCTGTTGTCGAACAGGTCTAGGGCGCCAATCCTGCCGCCTCAACTCGTCGAGTATGGCACCGCGAATGCGTTGCCCCGCGAAGGAAATAAATCCGTTATCCAGCTCGCCAGGATACCGACGTGATGACTCAAGCAAGGCCATCATGCCAATTTGCTCCATATCCTCGAGGGATAACATCACGCCGCAGTGACTGCGCATCTGCGACACGATACGTTTAATTAATGGCAGATATTGCCGAATAATCTGCTGTTCAGATTGGCGCTCTTCGACCGGATAGTCACAGGTTTGTTGATATGCAAGTTGGCCCGCTGTTGTCATGATAGGGCCTCTTACTGGATCACCATGCGAGTAAAGAGCACTTCATCAATATCCGACGGTAATTTATTATCAGACAGCACTTTTACCATCAATATCAGCGCCTCTGATTGTAAGCTGTCGAGCTGGTCTAAATGATTCAACTGCTCAAATGTTTTACGTGAAAACATCTTCATCATAGCGTTACGTATGAGTGGGTCAGACTCTAGCAAAACCGTTTTCATATTGGGATTATGGCTTTTTAATGACATTTCAAGCAGCATGTAATGGGGGTATTTATCCCCTGGAATCGATATTACAAACTTTTCTAATGGATAAAACTTTGCCACAGGTACAGGTTCGACTTCGGGTTCCGATGCAAAAAGCTCTGCTAGCTTCCAATCTCCACTACTTGTTCCAATCCAAAATGCACCTGCGGTCGAACTAATGAGCACAAGTAACGCTAAAATAATCTTTACTAAACGAGATTTTAAAATTGCCATTAAACGACTCCGGCACTTAAGCCAATAAATCTAATTGAGATTTCTCTCTCGTCATCACATAGGCTACATTGTCCGTTGCAGTTTCAGCCGCTATCGATGAGGAGAATAATGCAGTTTCCTGTTGATGCTGTTGCGATTCTCCTTGGCCAATATCGACATCAATTTGACCGCCATGATCCATTGCTAAATCCACTCTCAAACGATCCAAACCATTGAGTAATGCATCTCGAATTGCCGGATTTACTGCATGCATTTGCACCTGTAAACGATCGCCCTCTAAACGAATATTGAGCTCAATCTTGCCGAGTTCTGGCGGATCTAACCTTAATTCGGCTTTCTTAATATGTTGATCGACTTGGAAACGAAGATGCTCTCTTAAGGGAGTAAGGATCTCCTGAGAGTGCTGCGCTAAAGAAGCCATGGGAGTGAGAGATACGGGGCCCCATTGAGTAGCACTTGCAGCCTGCGTACCCGCAACCTGCTGAGATCCTATCGCATTAATATCTTTAGCTTCGTGCCCCCTAAGTTCTGCCAACACACGCTGAAACACTGACGAGTCAGATTTCAAATGCTCAAAATCCCCAGAGAAAGTTGCCAGCGTTGAATCCTGCGTAAATACGCCGCTCATTTTCAAGGATTCGCCACTCATGCCCACAGGCTGAGTACGACTTCCTGTTAGATCCATAGATGAGGTCATCCCTGAGCTAAATAGGATTCCTCTTTGATCTGTGGCTGAGAGCCCAATTAAAGACGCAGGAGTTCGACCTATCGGATCCGCTTTAACCGTTTCTACGGGAAAAATCACAGGAACAAACGGCGCGACAGCAGTCGGTGAAACGAGACTAGCCTGAGGCGTGGCGGCTAAGCCATCTTGAATAATAGGCACTGAGTTAATCTCAGTATTTAACAGTGACGGAGACAATCCCTGTGCAGCAGGAACTATAGACGCAAAAGGAGCCGAATCAATGAAACTACTATTAACATATTGATTTGAAAAAGTATCAGCATCTCTTTCTAAAGTATGTTCGGCATTCTGAGTCCACTGAGCTCCCTCTAACGGGAGAGGCGCTGCAGACAATCCGACTGGCAACCCCAATAAGGTAAATGACTCTGATTTATCTTGATCAACTGCACTTGCCACTTTAGTCGTCAAGCTGGTATTTGTGCCAACAGGACGAGTTGAAAGAAGATCAGAGATCATCCAAAGCTCCACTTACTTGTGTTAATTGATAGGCGGCTAAACCTGGTTGTTGCGCCTTAAAGCGACCCATTTCAGCGGCTAATTCATCACGAGCCAAGATCAACTCTTGTAGCACTTGGGAATGAACCCGCTTTAATTCTGCACGTGCCAATTTCTGCTCAATATCATGAGCCTCACCAGCCTGTTGCAGTGCTTTGATCAAAGCGATGTTCACTTTTCGGACGCTTTCCCAATCCTGAGCATCTGCATATTGGCGTAAAGCATTCGCAAAACGCGCCCACTGCTTAATTGAGATTTGTCCATCCTTCTCTGACATTAGTAATCACCTGAGTCACTGGAACTAGCGCTTCAGCACTGTTTTCGACACTGGCGCTGACAAGCTGACGGCTACAAAAGTCATAGAGACGATGTAAGCTCACGGCAACCTCACCACCATTTTCAAGGTCAAGCATAGAGTCCAAGCCATGCACGATATTAAGGCACTTATGGATACTCATTCCTTTCGCCTCAAACCTTTGGTATTCCATATGGCCAGCGGTCCGCTCTAGTTCTTCCAATAAACCATCAAGTAACATACGCACCATGTCATGGGTTGTTGCTGCCGCTACTTGTGCATCTAAAGCGGTTTGCTTGTAGGCATTAAATGGATCGTACTCATTTAACATTTTTTACTGCTTCCTATGAAAACAACTGACTTGCGGAATTAAACTGATTAATGGTGGATTCCATTGCCGTAAACTGGGTTAAATAAATCTGATACTTTTGATTCATTTGATAATCATGGCGCGCCATACTGTCATTCACACTTTTAATCTGCTTATTTAGCGCTTCCTGCTTTTGATCGATATAGCCATTGAACTGTGTAAAAGGTTTTAGGGTCTTTTCTATGCTTTTGATATAACTGTCAGGACCAGTAAACATGGCTTGTACTTTTTCTGGATCACTTTTAAAGCTATCGGTCAGCTTAGCATCATCAATTTTCAGTTTTCCGTCTCGTCCAATCTCAATCCCGATATCAGACAAACGCATGCCATTAGCAGCCGTTGCAAATACAGAATCACGTAATTTAGACTGGAGAAGGCGAATAGAGGTATCCCCCTTCAACACACCAATTTGCGCTTCACTCACTGCAGTGGTTTTGTCTTCCTTATCTTTATCGGAAGAGCCAGAGTCAGAGGTCTTAACGCCCATAGAACGAGTTAATTGATTAATTTGCGTCATTAAAGAATTAAATGAATCGACAAAATCCTTAACCGCTTTCTTATTCGCTTCAAAATCGTCTGTGACTTTAATCATGCTGCTTTCACCAGCCGCATGCACCTTGACTAATTCGAGGCTGACACCATCAACAACATTTTCTAGATAGTTACTACTGCTGGTAATACTGATACCGTTTAATGTGAGTTCCGCATCTTGTGCTGCACGACGTTCTGTCATGCCCCAATCGGCACCGTTAAACTCTACCTTCACTTGATTCGCGACACCCGATTCCTTTGAAGACAGCATAAATTCGATTTGGTTACCTGTGCGCACTAATGACGCTTGTACACCAGGATTACCCACTTGTTTATTGATCACATCGCGTAACTGAGACACAGAAATAGCCGCACCGCCATTAACCGTTGCCAAATCAATTTCCATACGCTTAGTCGGATCACTACCGACTTGAATACTGATAATGCCCGACGTTGGCAACAATTCACTTTCAGAGGAATAGGCTTTAGTCAGTTGATGCGCTTGCGCAAGTTTATGCACACTCAAATCATAGTTACCCTTAGGCGCATCAGATTTAACTGTCGCGGTCGCATTCTCGCCCGTAACCGTAGCAATTTTGCCTTTAGCTGCATCGCCACCCATTTCACTCAGCTTAGTGGCCATCTTCTTCATATTATTTTCGAGCAATGTATAGGCATCTAACTGTGTTTTGCTGGCAGTTAGCTTGCCTTTGTAAAGCGTATCTTTACCTGCGCGGTCTGCGCCAATCAGTTGCTGAGCAAATTGTGCTGCATTCATACCTGAAATCATGACTACCTCCACTCGTTCTAGAGCAAAACGCATGCCAAAAACAAGTTACTGTTTTTAAAGAAATTTAAATAATTAACTGGCCCAAACACAGCTAAATACTTCCGCATGGACACTTAAACAGGAAAACCATCTTCCACTTTGTGTTATCGAAAATTACCCACTAAAACATGAACCTTATAGGTTTCAATCTCGGGTTTAGCGACTACCGACCAATACATAAACCGTGGCTAAAATAAAAATGCCAGTCAGCGCAACTAACTGGCATTTTAGCCGTGACCAATGACATCACTTGCCCAATAACATTAACGCAATAGACCCATGACTAAACCCGTGTTCTGATTAGCTGAAGATAGTACCGTTGTACCCGCCTGAACTAATAATTGATTACGTGTCATATTGGCAGATTCAACCGCGAAATCGGCATCCATAATACGGCCGGCAGCGGCTTTAGTATTTTCAGTTACGCTGGCAAGGTTAGCCGCAGTATGGCCAAGACGGTTAATGTTGGCACCTAAGGTTGAACGTTCTGTCCCCACTTTAGCCAAGAAGGTATCAACAGCCCCGATAGCCGTATTGGCGGCTGCAGAAGTCAACAAATCACCAGTAACTGTCTTATCAATAGCACCTAAGGTAACTGACATTTGCTCTGCTCCATCCGAGCCAATCTGAAAGGTCACACCTTTGACGAGCACACCATCAGTAGCATCTTTAAATAAGTTATTACCCGCATAGGTTGTATTTTCTACAATACGGGTAATTTCTGCATTTAATTGCTTAAACTCATCATCCAACGCTTTTAAATCTGCTGTAGAGTTAACGCCGTTTGATGCTTGAGTCGCCAATTCTTTCTGGCGGTTAGCAATAGTCGTTAATTCTTCTAACGCACCATCAGCGGTTTGCAGCATAGAGGTCGCATCAGAAATATTGCGTGAAGCCGTTTCCATGCCCTTTACGTTAGCGCTCATGCGGTTAGCAATTTGCAAACCCGCTGCATCATCAGATGCGCTATTGATACGTAAACCCGTCGACAGACGCTCCATAGCATTAGTTAATAGATTATTACTTTTATTAACAGCACCTTGTGCAACAATTGACGCGTAATTAGTGTGAACACCTAACATATCAGCTCTCCTAGAAAAAACAGTTATCTTGGCTATGCCTGAATCCCGGTATAGCTCCATAACTAAGTAAGGCGACAGCAACAGCGCAAAACTAAAACTTATTTAAAAATAGATGGGATCACCTCTATAAAAACAGACTTAAATGGCATCCACAAAACGCCATAAAAAATGCCAGCAAGCTAAGCTTACTGGCACTTAAAACTAACTCAACTCGGCGTAATTAACGCAGTAGCCCCATCACTAAACCTGTATTTTGGTTAGCAGAAGACAGTACCGTTGTACCCGCTTGAACTAATAATTGATTGCGGGTCATATTGGCAGATTCAACCGCGAAATCGGCATCCATAATACGTCCAGCGGCAGCTTTGGTATTTTCAGTCACACTGGCAAGGTTAGCTGCAGTATGTCCAAGACGGTTAATGTTGGCGCCTAGTGTAGAACGTTCTGTACCGACTGCTGCGATGAAAGTATCAACAAGGGCAATTGCCGCATTCGCGCCAGTAGTTAAATCACCAGCCGCCAGCGCAGCATCATCTATGGCTGTTGTTGTAACAACCAATTTTTCACCCGTTCCGGCACCAATTTGGAAGGTAACACCAGCCTCCAACTTGGTGAATAAGTTATTACCGGCATAAGTTGTATTATCGAGAATACGGGTAATTTCGGTGTTTAATTGAGTAAACTCATCATTCAGAGCCGTTAAATCATCAGCAGAGTTAACACCGTTTGCCGCTTGAGTGGCGAGTTCTTTCTGGCGATTAGCAATGGTCGTTAATTCTTCTAACGCACCATCAGCAGTTTGTAGCATAGAGGTCGCATCAGAAATATTACGTGAAGCGGTTTCCATACCTTTAACGTTAGCGCTCATGCGGTTAGCAATTTGCAAACCAGCAGCATCATCAGATGCGCTATTGATACGTAAACCTGTCGATAAACGCTCCATTGCATTAGTCAATAGGTTATTGCTTTTGTTAACAGCACCTTGAGCAACAATTGAAGCGTAATTAGTGTGAACACCTAACATATGTAGTTCTCCATTAAATAACGAGCATTTGGGTTAGACCTGAGTTCAGGCATAACTAACTAAAGCGACTACACAAGCCCACAACTAAAATCGATATTTAAAAAATAGAGTGTATAGCACTGTAAAAACTAGACTGAAATGGCATGCACACCATAAAAAAATGCCAGCAAGCTAAGCTTACTGGCATTAAAACTAACACTGACTAACTGAATAACATTAGCGCAGTAAGCCCATCACTAAACCCGTATTTTGGTTAGCTGAAGACAGTACCGTTGTACCTGCTTGAACTAATAATTGATTGCGGGTCATATTGGCAGATTCAACCGCAAAGTCGGCATCCATAATACGGCCTGCAGCGGCTTTAGTGTTTTCGGTAACGCTCGCTAAGTTAGCGGCAGTATGGCCAAGACGGTTAATGTTGGCACCTAAGGTAGAACGCTCAGTACCCACAGCGGCTAAGAAGGTATCCACAAGGGCAATCGCAGCATTGGCGGTACCACCTGTTAAAGTACCTGCGACAGTTTTAGGAATTGCGCCTAATTTAACATCCATTGTTTCCGTTGTTCCGGCGCCAATTTGAAATTTCACGCCCGTACCAGAGGTCAATACACCAGTATCGAATAATTTATTACCGGCATAAGTGGTATTTTCTACAATACGCGTTATTTCGGCGTTCAATTGCGTGAACTCATCATTTAATGCCGTTAAATCAGCCGCAGAGTTAACGCCGTTAGAGGCTTGAGTAGCCAATTCTTTCTGGCGATTAGCAATGGTCGTTAATTCTTCTAACGCACCATCAGCGGTTTGCAGCATAGAGGTCGCATCAGAAATATTGCGTGAAGCCGTTTCCATACCTTTTACGTTAGCGCTCATGCGGTTAGCAATTTGCAGACCAGCAGCATCATCAGATGCACTATTAATACGTAAACCCGTCGACAAACGCTCCATAGCATTAGTTAAAAGGTTATTGCTTTTATTTACAGCACCCTGCGCAACGATTGAAGCGTAATTAGTATGAACACCTAACATAGTAGTTCTCCAGAAAATAACGATTGTTTTGGTTAGGCCTGAATCCAGGCATAACTAATTAAGGCGACATGAAAAGCTCATCACTGAAGCCAAATAGCTTATTTTCAAAAATTAAATAATCACACTTAGGGTTCGCTTCAAAAATTAGAGCAGCAGAGCGCTAACCTGTTCGCGGTTCGTATTTCCCTGCGCCATCAAAGATGTTACTTGATAGGCAAAAGGATAGGGTTGCATAAATTTATGCAAATGCTGGAGTTCAAATTTGGGCTGACTAGATGCGGTCAATTGCTTAACCTTCACCAGTAGTAAACGGTGGGATGCTTTAATATCATCAATTTGCACTGTGACTTTTTTATCTACCTTTGACACTTTAGCCAATGTCATTTTTAACTTTTCAGTATCCGTAAAATTCCATTCACGGGGATCCTGCCAACTAAATTTCTCTTCTAATGGTATATTCCTCGGCTCACCCGCGGGCAACCTTTGCCCTTCGCCGACCATTAAAATCCCCCCATTGAGCTTCATCCAAGTCTCATGCGGTGCTGTAAACACTGTGTCATTGGTCGATAAGCGGTCGATACTTATCCCAATCGAAGCTAAAACAGGCTCTATGATATCTTGTAGCTCTAAGCGATTTTTATTGGCAGGCAAAAGCAAATGCAATGTTTGCTTCTCTGTAAAAAGCGTAATCCGCTCATCGCGGTTCTTAGGTGATGTGAGATCGACTCGTCGGAACCTAAAAAAATGCAATGCCGCAGGCTGGGATGCTGAAATCAAATTCAAATGATGATCGAGTAAACGCTTTCCTTGGTAATAAGGCCTAATCTCGATTAATTGTCTTCGACACTCTTCCGCTTTATGTAATGCACCTTCAACAACTGTGTTTTTACTGAACAAGCAGGTTTGTAGCTGTTTGTTTAGTTGACCTAGGATACTTTTGGCTGAAATCAAGCTCTGTAACACCACTTGCGATGCACTAATATTATGTTGCTCTTGAGTCACCTTGGCCCAACGTCCATAGGCTTCCAATCTATGCTTAGGTATGGGCCTCGCTTTCGGTGCACTGCGGGGCGCACCTGATATCGGAGCAACATAATGAGACGTTACCGTCTGACTTTGACGTAACTGACTAAGTGACTCACCTATCCCTTTGATCATTTAACTCATTACCTACATATGATTGAAAAGGGACAGCTGGCTTATCTGTACAAAAGTTTGCTGGGTAATTTTTAATGCGGTTAATTTGACATTGAACTCGGCAGTGGCAGCGGCATAATCGAGCTCCTGCGTTTCACCTATCACTTGTTTACTAAACAACACCATTTCTTCATGGGAGCTTTTAACTAACGCGAGATTATTTTGCTTGCCACCGAAATCGGTAATAGCTGCACCTATGCTATCTAAGGTTTCACTTAACGCTGTTTGTATTCCACTCGCGGCCGCACTAAAAGCAGGATCGCTTGGTGATAAGCTTGGATCATTTAATACGTTAATATAGTCCATTGCTTGATTCAAAATATCTTGACCAGCATTGGAGAATAAAACTTTTTCGGCGGTGACATTAGCCGTAGTCCATGAAGAGCTAGACGTTTGTACCGTTCTCTCGCTAGTATCACCTTGATAGACGTATCGCCCAGCCGCATCCTTAACTACCGCAGCTTTCTCAATCGCGTTACCCGAAAACAGGTAATTACCCGACTCATCAGTGGCGTTAATATTATCCACTAACCCCTTTAAGAGTTCTTCCATTTCAGAAGCATAGGATGCTCTATCTTCTTTCGAGAGATTTGAGCTATTAGTGGCGATACTGATTTCCTTCATCCGCTGCTGCGTCTCAACCATACTCGATAAATAGGTTTCAGATCGGCTCATATTGGTACTTAAGGAATCGATATTTTTAATGTATTGCTGTACTAGTGCTAAATCGCGTTGGTTATCCATTACCCGAACAACACCAATAGGATCATCCGAAGGCGATAGTATTGAAACACCTTTAGAGAGCATTTGATTCAAACGTGCCACATCATAGGTCGTGTTCTGCAAACTGTTTAAATTGTTAGTGTATAAATTTTGCATTGTTACACGCATGAATAAAGTCCTTAAAAGCTACTAAGCATAGTTTGAAACAGTTGATCTGCGGTGGAAATCACCTTCGCATTTGCCATATATGACTGCTGATAGATGATCAAATTAATCCCTTCTTCATCGGGATTTACACCACTGGTACTCGCCCATTGGGACTGCGCATCTTTTTGCAAATCTACACTGGTTTTAGCAAATGAAATCGCTTGGCGAGAAGCAGAACCTAACTGGCCAACCTTGCTGGAAAAGGATTCAGCTAAGCTTGTATTACTGCCAAGGCTAGTAAAACTCAGCTCTTTATTCGCTAGCTGTACTAAAGCTTTTAAATTTGCGTTATCGCCTTGGGTGCCATCTTTACCAAAGGCAAGTTTATCAGGCGTAAAACCGGCCGTTAGAGATAAGCTTCCTCCTGGGTTATTAGCTTGATAAGTAAATAAATCCTGTGACGGTGTCGCACCATTTAAGTCAGTGCCAGAAGCAAGAATAGAATTAAACTCGGTCGCTAACATTACCGCTAATTCATCTATGTACTGTTGCGAATCCGCAAGCTGCATATCACGGTACGTAAGCAAGGCACCTAAACTGCCACCAGCGGTTTCATCAACATTAAACTGGCTAGCACCAAATTGGATAGTCACCAAATCGTTCTTAGGATTGGTGGGTTCGGGATTACTCGTTAACTTAGCGGCAGTATTTCCCGTCAATAGCGGCTCACCTCGTGCCAGCGAGATATTGACCATGCCTTGGCTATCTTCAACAACCCGAATATCTAAAATTGCAGCTAAGTCATCAATCGCAGCATCTCGACTATCTTGCAGTGCAGGGGGAATCGTTCCTGTCACACTCGCCGCCTGAATGTCGCGGTTGAAACTGGCAATAATATTTAGTTGTGAGTTGATCTCTTTTACGGATGAACCAAGCTGTCCATTGATCTGATTACGTTGCGAATCAATATTGTCGTTGATTGCATTCACTCTTTGGGCAACAGCTTTAGCCTCATTAAGTACACCTTGTCGATAGGCAATGAGATTAGGTTGTTCCATAGATGAATTGAGAGCAGCGAATAATTGATCTAGGCCTTTTGAGATATTATTCCCTTCGGCACCAAATACTTGTTCAGCCTGACGCAAATAACTACTTTGCACTTTAGAAAAACCAACAGCACTCGTGGTTTGCCATAACTGCGCGACTTCGTATTGATCAGAGATCCGCCTAACACCATCAACAAACACGCCCGCGCCGGAGCCATAAGCACCGCCACCAACCGAACTTAACATCACCTGCTGACGTGAATAGCCTGCAACCATAGCATTAGCAACGTTATTTGAGGTTGCATTCAATGCGGCCATGCTTGCCAATAAGCCAGACTTACCAATGTTCAACATGCTCATTTAAAATCCTTCACAACGGGCCGCATAATAAGTGCAGGCTGCATCGCTGTTGTTGTCATCTGTTGAGGATCAAAGGCGACCGGATCTTTCTCAGACTGAAATGAACGTGATAGCTGCTTGGTCATCACCTCAGCCAAGCCCATACCATTGACTTGGCTTAAACGACTTGCCAATTCCGCATCATGTAAATCTTGATACAGCCCATTATTACTTTTGGAAGTTAAAGGATTATCTTCATCGGCCATAGCGTCGGTGGCTGAGCGCATTTGCTTAAGTACCGTTTGCAGGAACTGCGCCTCAAATTGTTGACTGACTAATTTAAGTGCACCTTGCTCGCCATTCGCCTTAATCAAATCATCAGCATTCAGCTTATTTAAGTAACCGCCCGTATTTTCAACTTTCATTAAATCACCACCAAATCAGCTTCTAAAGAGCCCGCTTCCGCCAAAGCTTCTAGAATTGCCATCAAGTCCATTGGTGTCGCACCTAAGCTATTTACGGCACGCACGATTTCTTCAATTGCTGTGCCCTCGGGCCAAACAAACATACGTTTGTTACCTTGCTCGACCAATACTTGGCTATCATTAGTCACCACGGTTTCCCCTGCGGCATTACCAAGATAAGCGCCATTAGGCTGGCTCACGTTTTCACGTTCAACAATAGTCACTGTCAGATTGCCATGGCTCACAGCGGCTTTACGAACCACAACATCTCCCCCTAATACCACTGTCCCCGTACGGCTATTAAACACGATTCTAGGTGAACGTCGGCCTTGGTCAATCTTGAGTTCTTCAAGCATTGACATAAAAGTCACACGCTCTCGATTCGACTTAGGCGCGTGTATCAGGACCTTGGCATGATCTTGCGCACGCGCAACATCGGGGCCAAATAGTTCGTTAACAGCCCGTTCGATATTTCGGGCGGTTTTAAAGTTGGGATCCTTAAGGTTTAATATGATGTCTTCATTATCACTAAAGTTACTTTTGATTGGTGCCTCAAGTAAGGCACCATTGGGGATAGTGCCAACAGTTGGCACATTCACAGTCACAGATGATCCATTACGACCGGCGGCAGAAATACCGCCAACCACTAAGTTGCCCTGCGCTACCGCGTAAACCTCACCATCGACAGCCCTAAGAGGCGTCATTAATAAGGTTCCGCCCTGAAGACTTTTTGCATCACCAAGGGATGAAACCGTCACATCTAAGGATTGTCCTGGGCTCGCCAGAGAAGTAATAGTCGCATGCACAGCAACGGCGGCGACGTTCTTTAACTTAGGATCGGTTTTATCATCAATCTGTACACCAAACTGTTTAAGCATATTGACGACAGATTGACTGGTAAATTTAACTTGAGAGCGGTCACCCGTTCCATTTAATCCGACGACTAAGCCATAACCCACGAGTTGGTTATCACGCAGACCTTGCACATCGACAATATCCATCAAGTAGCGGCTTTGCTCTTCCGCTTGCAGTGTACCAGTAGCCAAAAGTAACAATAATAAACAACGTAGCATCAAAATATCCTTTGCTAGAGCGGGAACCATGGACTATTGAAATAGCGAGAAGCCCATCCCATAGCATTACTGTCGGCAATGGCACCTTGACCACCATAGATAATTCGGGCATCGGCAATACGTTGCGACGATATCGTATTGTCATTACCTATATCATCAGCACGTATAATGCCAAGTAAGCGTAAATACTCATCGCCCTGATTCAATCGCAGCCATTTTTCACCACGTATCAACAAGGTACCATTAGGTAAAACCTTAGAAACAGTTACAGTGATTGAACCTGATAACTGGTTTTGCTGTGTACTTGAGCCTGCACCATTAAACCCTCTCGAAAAAGAGGTTTTACCGTCAGCATTGGCCGTTTTATCACCAATATTGCCCGCAAGTCCCATACCCATATCTTGTTCTTTGTTGGTCTTGGTATCCGCTTTCTTACTCGAATAGGTTTTTTCATCTAACGCGACGGTTAAAATATCGCCCTCACGGAAAGCACGTTTATCCTTAAAAAGTGTCAACATGAAACCGGGACGATAAAGACTGCCATCCTTTGCATCTGGCAGGCTGTAGTCAATCTCAGGCGGTGCCCACTCTTTAGTGCCAGGTTTAGTCTCCTTATCTGGAATATGCGACATACAACCCGATAACAGTGCAAACCATAAAAACCATAACCAACGCATGATTGCCTCTCTAAACCGATTGATTGAGGAACTTGAGCATATCGTCTGAGGCTGACACAACTTTGGCATTCATCTCATATGCTCTCTGCGTGGAAATCATTTCGACCATTTCCTCCACCACGTTGACGTTTGCGCCCTCTAGCGCACCCTGTCTTAAAGCACCTAAAGCTTGATCACCCGCCACACCTTCAACCGCCACACCCGATGCAGCAGTTTCACGGTAAAGGTTGTCACCTCGAGCTTCTAACCCTGCTGGATTAGTAAAGTTAACAAGCGTGATTTGACCTAAATCTTGAGGTTCAGCTTCACCCGCCATTTTCGCTGTGACAACACCATCGTTAGCAATGGTAACGGTTAGCGCATCTTCAGGGATCACGATATTAGGCACTAAAGGTAAACCTTGTGACGTGACCATCATGCCTTCACTACTGCGATAAAACTGACCGTCACGGGTATAAGCAAGATCGCCATTTGGCTCTTCTACTTGGAAAAAACCATGACCTTCGATCGCTAAATCCAACTGCTGACTGGTATTTTGCATATCCCCAGTAGTGAATATTTTTTGAGTACCAACGACTCTCGTTCCTGCACCTAATTGCAGACCCGATGGCAGATTATTCAGTGCATCAACCTGTCCACCTGGCTGACGTTGAACCTGATAAAACAGATCATTAAACGCAACACGGTCACGCTTAAAACCTGTGGTATTCACGTTTGCCAAGTTGTTGGCAATCGCAGTCATTTTCGTATCTTGTGCTGTTAGGCCGGTTTTACTTACCCATAACGCTGATTGCATACCAATAATCCTTAAACATTGCCCAGCAGACGATTACCAGCCTCGGCCAGCTTTTCTGCACTTTTCATTAACTTAACTTGAATCTCAAATTGACGACTCAAATCCATAGATGCAATAAGCTCTGACACGGCCTGCACGTTACTCGACTCAAGGAAGCCACTATCCACTAACACACCTTCATCTTGTGGCACTGCTTGGCCATCACGACGATAGAGCAACCCATCTTGCCCCTTTTGCATTAAGGCAAAGTCAGGATTCACTAGCTTTAATCGGCCCACTTCCTCAATGATCCCGCCTTCAGAGGGTAAAACACTGACTGTGCCGTCTTCACCCACAAAGACATCTTTATGCTCAGGCAACGCTATCGGCCCATCAACGCCTAATACAGGTCGGCCATCGATAGTCAGTTGCCCCTCGGCATTGGTCTCAATTGCACCTGAACGGGTGTATGCTTCAACACCGTCAACAGCCACACTGAACAAGCCACGATCGCGGATCGCTAAATCCAATGAACGGCCCGTAGGATTGATCACCCCACTTTGCTGGCTAAAACCACTACTCTCAGTCTGTGCCATAACCCTTGTGTTCAAACTATTACCTTGAACAGCTAAAGGCACGGCATTAACGCGCTCAAGGTCGGCTTTAAATCCTGCAGTTTCAGCGTTAGCCAAGTTATTCGCGCGAATACTTTGCGCCTCAAGAATACGAACTGCACCACTGGCGGCGGTATAAAGCATCTTCTCCATGTCAGTGTCTCTTCTTAAATGGCATTAAGTAATGCTTGTTGCATAGTCGAGTTCACATCAAGAACTTTGGCGTTGGACTGATAGTTACGCTGAGCCGACATGAGGTTAACCATTTCAGCAGTGGTATCCACATTCGAGCCCTCTAAATACCCCCCCGTTACAGTGCCCATAGTGCCTGTAGATGGCGCCCCCATAATCGCTTGCCCAGCGGTATTTGTAGCCACCCAAGCATTGTTACTCACGGCCGATAAACCGTTGGGATTACTAAAGTTTGCGAGGACGACCTGACCTTGTAATTGATCTTGGCCGTTAGTATAAGTGCCATACAACATGCCATTGTCATCCAGACGCACACCTTTCAATTCACCCGAGGTGTAACCGTCTTGAGATAAACTCGAGTTGTTGTATTTGGCGGCATACTGAGTGCTTTTATCGAAGTTGATATCAAATTTAAGCGGTGATGCCCCATTACCCAATGTAAGGTCGAAGGTATCCTTTGTTGTAGTTGGATCTAAAATGCCTTTTGAATCAAATTTTAATGTTGTTTGGTCTGGCAGAAGAGTCCCATCCAGAGTGTAATTAACAGTCCACTCATTCGGCGCTGTTTTTACATAATACTGAGTCACCACATGCTCAGTACCCAAAGAGTCGTAGACACTGGTGGTACCAATAGAGTGATAACTATCAATATTTTTAGGATCAAATGGCACGGCTGGGACAGCTGGGGGAATAACATCGACTCTCGCATCGAGATTTGAAACCATGCTGACATTCGTTGTGGCTTTAGCCGCTAAAGAAGCCGTTTGTACCTGTAAGTCACCCGCATTACCGGTTTGTAATCTTCCCGTCGCATTCACAGAATATCCCTGTAAACGATTACCGACTGGATCGGTTATAAAGCCTTGATTGTCCTTATGGAACATCCCTGCTCTAGCATACATGGCGCCGCCATCATTCCCCTTGAGAACAAAAAATCCTTCGCCTTGGATCCCCATATCAAGCTGACGACCGGTATAAGTTAAGCTGCCACCTTTAGAGAAGTTTTGGCTCGTTGACATCACGCCAACGCCACCCGCCTGACCACCATTATAAATTGATGCAAATTCACTACGGCCACCGCGAAACCCACTCGTCGATGCGTTAGCAATGTTATTACTGATAGTGTTGAGATCTTGAGTCGTCGCCTGTAAACCACTTAAAGCTATGTTAAATGACATCTTAATATCCTATAAAAATAATTTACGAAACTTCAGAAATATTGAGCACAGAAACAACCCCAACACCATGGCCCATTTCAGCCATCATCATGCCGGATGCACTGGAGAAATGGATTCTCTCGATCGGTGCCTTAATATACGTTGGCGCAACTAAACTATTTTCACCTAGTGTCGCCTTAGCTTTGATTTCATATTGGCCTGCAGACAACCCCAGCTCAGCAGGATCGATAGAGAACCGAACATCACCAACATCCTGAGCACCGAGTTGAATAGTGCTAACGACCTGACCTTGTGCATCGATAATTTCAAGATCTAAGCCTTCAGCTGCATTCTCTAAATACACTTTGCCTTCAACCGCTTCACCATCGAGCTGAAACTCAGACACAGGCACCATGGCATTCTTACCAATCAAAGATGCCGACTGTACTATGCCCAAATTTTCCATCATGACCATTTGGCTTGATTGATTCTTCCGCATTCCCTCTAAGCTTTCGACCTGCGAAAACTGCGCTAATTGAGAGATATACTCAGCACTGTTAAGCGGTTTAGTGGGATCTTGATTCTTGATTTGCGCGATCATTAAGGTCATAAATTCATTCTTTAATGACGCAGCATCATTCCCTGGTACCGCTAATGCACCTGCAGGATTCTGAATCGAGTTGTTACCAGAGCGAGCCAATTCCATTGCTATTTATTCCCTAGTTGCAATAAACCTTGCTGCATAGAACGCGCACGATTCATTATTTCAACACTGGTTTCAAATGAACGACTTGCCGCCATCATGTCAGCCATTTCTTCAATCGTGTTCACATTAGAGTAAGCAACATAGCCTTGTTCATTGGCAAAGGGATGATTCGGCTCATAACGCATATCCAATGGGGCATCCGCTTGGACTATGTCACTCACTTCAATCGAAGCACCAATCGCACCTTGTTGAGTCGCATCGTAAATAGTCGCAAATACGGGTTTTAATGCTCGATAAGCCGACTCAGGGTTTTCGGCGGCAGTTCCAGCGTTAGCTAAGTTACTCGCGACCGTATTTAAACGTATGGTCTGAGCATTCATGCCAGCACCCGCTATTTGATAAATATCGCCAAATGACATACAGGCTCCTAACGACCTTCAATAGCAGACTTTAGACCGGCTATTTTCATGTTTAAAAATGTCAAACTCGTTTGATAATCCATCGCATTCTGTGAATATCTTGCCTGTTCCTTACCGAGTTCCACGGTATTATCATCGGCAGAATTTTGATAAGGCATGCGATAAGCGAGGTTGTACTCTTGATTCATCTGCATGCCTGCTTCAACTTGCTTCATGGCCGCTTTGAAATCCAAATCCCTCGCTTTGTACCCCGGAGTTTCGGCATTGATTAAATTACTCGCTAATACCTTGCTTCTCTCCACTCTAAAATCGAGTGTCTGAGGATGTATTCCTAATGCTTTATCAAGGTTGATAGCCATCTCAACTCCTAGTACTGTATGCGTAATTAATTTAGATGGTCGAGCAGCTTACAATTAGCATGCCAATATACTTATTCATATAAAACAGTTGGTTAAATGAAATCGCTATTGATATACGGAAAGTTCTTTTCCCTCACTTTCTTACTGAGCATAGGGTTACTTCCGCTCAATGTGCACGCGAAAGGGAAGATCACGGCGACAGAACAAATATCTCAGCAAATGACAAACTCCGTAGCCGCAGAGATAGCTAAGTGGCAACAATCGCAAGGGATCAAAAAAGTCAGCAAAAAAATCACACTGCACATTCCTTCCAGCACAGCCAAGCTAAAAACGTGTAGCACGGCGCTCCAAGTCGAGGCTGCTAAAGGGCTCCCATTCGGTCGGATCCAACGAAAAATAAGCTGTGCCTCTGAAGGCTGGTCACTCTATGTTCGAGCTAAGGTTGCTCTCAGCGCCTACATTCCTGTTGCCAACAAAACGCTTAAGAGAGATGAAGTTGTCACATCAGAAAATCTACAATGGCAAATGTTGCCCTTAACTGCGTCAGATCAAGACATTATTACTGATGAAAAACACATTTTAGGGCAAGCGGTTGCCAGAAAAATAATCAAAAACAAACCCATAAGAGCAAGCAATTTAAGTGCACCAGAACTCGTGAGCATAGGGGATGAAGTGATTATCGAAGCAGTCAGTGCCACCTTTTATGCCAATATGATTGGGATTGCTATGGATGCGGGTAAACAAGGTGATGCCATTAGAGTGAGGAATAGTAGTTCAGGGAAAATCATTACCGCTTACCCCATAGCTAAGGGGAGAGTTGAAACCCGTTTTTAACATTTAAGCCACCTTAGGATAAATTTAAAAATTTATTTTAGATTTATCCTATTTAGGTCGCCTATATCTAATATCTAGCCATTTATGACGATGAACATCTATGGAAATTAATAAAATTAGCAGTGCCTTGAGCACTGAGTTCAGCACGAGTAAGAGCGCTAATACGCCCAGAAAGCCCGTTGAATCAGAAAATCTATCAACGCCAACACGACAAGATATTAGTCACGACTGGCAATTGTTAGAACAAACCCAGAAAGAGTTACATACCATCTCCGACGTTGACACAGATAAAGTTGCTGCTATACGTCAGGCTTTAAGTAATGGAAGCTTTGAGCTGAGCTTAGATAAAATTGCAGATAAGATATTGATACAGCATGGATAATAGTCAAGTAAATAAGCGCGAACTTGTTCAAAGTTTAATTCGCGATATTCGTCAAGATCTTGAGGGATATAGTCAATTAAAATCAATGCTTAAGCACCAACGTGAATTAATGCAACGCAGGGATAATGATGCGCTCTTAGCCCATAACGAGCGTCAAACTGCGCTGTGTAACAAGTTAGCTTTGAGAGCCAAACAGCGAAGCGAAAATCTCGCGACACTAGGTTTTAATAGTGACAATAGTGGCATGAGACGCTTAATCACGGCGCTACCTGATCATCTAAGACCGCAAATAAAAATGTCATGGGACAACTTGCAGCTGTTAGTTAAAGATAGCCAAACAGCCAATGAAACCAACGGCAGATTACTCGTAATACAGCAAGAAACGATTAACCGTATCCTGAATCAAGATGGCCAACACCATGAAATCGATTACGGTGCCAAACGCTAATTAAACTGAATTATTGAGAGTTACCAAAGCCCTCGCTAATGGGACATAGTTTAAAAGGTGGCTCTCAGCTGTAATGACACAGCGCCTATTGGCCTTTATTCTTGTAATAGAAACCCGCCATATCATCAACAATAGCCTGTTCACGGCGCGCCACTTGTGCTTGTTCTTGTATATGTGTTTGTTTTTCAAGCCACTTCAAACCCTGCTGACGCCCTAATTGCTTACGCCATAGGCGATCAATACGCAGCTGTTCCTGCTGTAGAAAGACCTCCTTTTGAGCTAACTTCACCCGCATAGGCTCTAACACTTGCGCCATACTTGCGGAATTTTGCCAGAGCAAAACATTTGAGCCCTCTTTCGCACCACGATAAGTCAATATCATTTGGGTTAAGGCTTGATGTTGTTGTTGATTTAGTTGGACGCTTAGGCTGGAATCATCGCGTTTTTGCCCTAGCTGCGCTAATTTCTTTTCAGCTTGAACACGTAACTTAGAGAGATGACGCTGGCTCATATCCCATAACTCCCATCAACTGTTCCAATTGCACTAAACTTTCAGCCAAATTGACTTTACTGTGTGTAGTCTGGCGTAAAAATCGTGCCATTTCTGGATACACTCGCACAGCAAGATCCATTTCAGGATCTTGGCCCGCTTGGTAGCCACCTAAAGGTAATAAGTCTCTGACCTCATTGTAACGACTCAAAAGATGTCTAAAGATCTGACTCTGTTCAATACTGCTAGAGGTCGCTATGTGCATGGCTAAGCGACTCACAGACGCATTAAGATCAATCGCAGGGAAATGTCCTTGCTCGGCTAATTTACGACTTAGCACTATATGGCCATCTAAAATGGCTCTCGCTGCATCTGCAACGGGATCCTGCTGATCATCGCCCTCGGCCAATACGGTATAAAACGCGGTTAGCGTTCCCGTCGGATGCTCACCATTGCCCGCCATTTCCACCAGTCTAGGTAACTGTGCAAATGCCGATGGCGGATAGCCTTTGGTTGCTGGAGGCTCACCTAAACTCAAGGCGATTTCACGCTGTGCCTGAGCATAACGAGTCAATGAATCTACTAATAACAGTACTTGCTTGCCCTGATCCCTAAAAGCACAGGCAATGGAGTGGGATAACCGCATTGCACGTAATCGCATCAGCGGTGTGGTATCTGCAGGGGCTGCAATAATCACAGCCCGTTTACGCCCTTCTTCACCGAGTGTTTCTTCAATAAACTCCCTGACCTCTCGGCCACGCTCACCAATTAAGCCAACCACCACAACATCTGCTTCAGTAAAACGAGTCATCATGCCTAATAACACACTCTTACCCACACCAGAGCCCGCAAAGAGCCCGAGTCGCTGGCCTCTACCAATGGGCAACAAACTATTGATGGCGCGAATACCGACATCTAGCGGCTGCCGAATAGGCTGGCGCAGCAAAGGATTGTAACTCGTGTGAGATTGCGGGACTTGTGAAACACCGGTTAAATCGCCCAGTAAGTCGAGTGGTTGTCCAAGTCCATCAAGCACCCTGCCAAGCAAACCATCACCAATAGCAATTGTTTGCTCATCCGTAATAGGCAGCACTCTAGCACCTGGCATCAAGCCCTGTGTGGGCTCAATCGGCATAAGGCACAATACGTCCCGATGAAAGCCAACGACTTCAGCCTCAATTAAACGACCATTTCGCCCTTCAATCTGGCAACGATCCCCCATGCCAAGCTGACAGCCAACAGCCTCAAGCAATAGACCATTGACTCGAATGAGACGTCCATAAATCCTTGCAACTGGAACCTGAGGCCAATCGTCATGAAATACATCAGACTCCAATCTCAGCCTCATTCAACTTGGTTTCAACCTGCTTCATGCAAGCATCGAGTCGTGTCTCGACTGAAGCATCTGCATCGGATTTATCACTCACAATTCGACAACTGCCCGCTGAAATACTGCTATCAGCGATGAGATTCCAGCCACGGATTTTATCTTCCGAGAGCTCTTTTAATTTAGTCGCGGCACTCGGCTCTAAATGGATTTTGATATCCGCTTGATCATCAGGTAACGCACTCAAGGTTTCTTCAACGAGCTTAAGAATTTGTTGTGGCTGCAGGGTTAGCTCGCAGCGGATCACTTGTTGTGACACTCGGCGTACTAATTCAAGGATCAAATTTTGCTGTTCACGAACCTGCTTTGCATGACCGTCTTCGAGTAGTTCTCTCAAGGCACCTAGCGGTACAAGTAAACTGTTGAGCTGCTCATCGATGGATGCTCTACCCGCTGACTGCCCATCTAACCGACCTTGATGAAAACCAGCTGCATGTCCAGCAATGCGTCCTTCTTCTATGCCAGCCTCATAACCCGCACTCTTACCTTGAATAACACCTTCATCATAACCCTCATCGAATGCTTGTTGATAACTTTGAAAATCACTGCCCGCATCGGAATTTGATTCAACCGCATCGTGTAATGCAGGAAAACGATAACGACGAGCGAGATTGGTATTTAGACGCCAACGAGAATGCTTGTTTTCCATTAAACAACGACCTGTTCTTCAAATAGCTGCAATTCAATTTCACCTTCTTGCATTAATTGCTTCGCCAGTTCCATTATCTCTTTACGCGCCCCACTCGCTCGGCTAACAGGTACACCACCTAACGCTTCTATTTGCGTTTCAATCGCTGACGACATACGTTTAGGCAAGGCATTGAGTAAGGCATCTTTTAATTCAAAATCAATGCCTTTTAATGCTAATGATAAGGTTTCAGAAGGTACTTGTCCTAATAAGGTCTGCAACGTTTCTTGCTTTTGTCGCCCAAGAATAATGAAGTCAAACATATTATCGGTGACATCAATCGCCATCTGCTTATCATGGAGTTTGATCATTTCCATCAACTGTTCTCTGTCGCCTTCGAAGCGATTGAGGATATCGGCAACCTGTTTGACACCCGCCACTTGCGTGTGACTTTTCTCCATTGCCATCAACATGCAGCGCTCAACCAGCTCCCGCAGTTCCTCAACAACGTTGCGGTCTAATTCGCCAAGTTGCGCAATACGAACGAGCACCTCATCTTGGCTATCACTAGGCAACATTTTTAAGATTTTAGCGGCACTTTCTGGTGGTAATAATCCCAACAATACCGCTTGCAACTGGCAGTGCTCATGGGTGATTTCACGGGCAAGTAATTGGGGGTCAACCCATTCGAGACGCTTAACGAGCACTTTAATCTCATCACCATAAATGCTATCGATAAGACTTTTAGAAACTCTGTCTCCCAAAGCGATATCGAGTGTCTTTTGTAAATAGGACCGTGAGGCTCTGGCGATACCCGATTGTTCTTTATAGCGTTGGAAAAAACGGCTGAGTACTGCCTCGGCTTCTTGCTGGGTAATACTCGATAACCGCGCCATTTTATGGCTTAAGTGTTGCACATCGTTACGATCCAAATGCGCCATGACCATGGCAGCACCTTCTTCTCCCATACTCAGTAATAACATGGCCGCTTGGGCGTAATTGTCCATCTTAATTTCGATTGAATTATTCACCGTCTTTATCGCCTATCCAATGAGCTATCACTTCTGCAACACGCGCGGGTTCTTTGTTTGCGAGCAAGGCTAAATGCTCCATTTTAACGGTCAAAGGTGAGCCGGGCTCGGGTAAACCTTGACTGCCTAGCCAGTCGGCACTCGGTAACTGATGGGCTTGATTTGGTAAAGTATCGGCGGAATGCCCATCGAGTGCAGCAGCGGAAGCGGCACTTAATGCAACGGGCTCAATTCTAGGCGCGGTAATTTGAGCGGTTCGGGTCAAGTGCTTAACCAGCGGCCTTAATACGAACAAAATAAGTCCAAAGCCAAGGATACCGCCTATGATGTAGCGTAAATAGGCTTGATAATTTTCTGATTGCCACCAAGGTGACGGCGTAAATTCGGCAGCGACGGTTGGGGTAAACTCAAAGGCATTAATGGTAAAACTATCACCTCTCGCCGCCGAAAAGCCGATAGCATCCTTAACCATATTGCCAAACTTAACCAGTTGAGCCTCTTCATTAAATGCTCCTTGACCCGTAGCACTATTAATAAGCACTGAAACTGAGAGGTTTTCGAGCTGCATTTGTTGATAACGAACATGACGCACAGAACGACCAACGTCATATTGACGACTTTCTTCCTGCTTCAAATTACGGGTCTTATCATTCGTCGCCTCTTTGCCTGCTTGGGGTGGCTTATTACTTAAAGCTCCGGGAATTCCCGCGGCAATAGTATTACTTGAATCATCGACACTCGTACGCTCTTGAGTCACGACATTTTGCGGATCGAGTGACTCCTTAGTTTCTTCAACCTGATTGAAGTTTACTTTTGCAGTCACCCGCACTTGGAAATTATCTTGACCAAGCACAGGCTCGAGCATAGAGGCGGCATTCGCCACTAAGCTATTCTCAAGTTCACGCGTGTACTGTAACTGCTTGTTTCTAGACTGGCTAAGATCTTGATTGCCTGAAATGTTCTCACTTAAATATCGACCATCTTGATCGACAACTTTGATATTACTGGCCGTTAGTCCAGTCACACTGCCTGCGACCAAATTAACAATAGCCTCAACTTGTGTTTCAGAGAGTCGAGTATTCGGGTCTAGCTGCAGCATGACGGAAGCCGTCGGCAGTTCAGGCTCCTGACGGATAAACAGAGTTTGTTTAGGTATCGCCAAATGAACTCTTGCGGCACGGACCGACTTTAACGACATGATAGTGCGAGCTAATTCACCTTCTAAACTATGGCGATACTTAGCTTGTTCCATAAATTGACTCGTGCCGAGCGCGGTATTGTCGAGTGCCTCCATACCCGAAGGTACTTTCGCTTTTACCCCTTTTGCGGCCAAAAGCATACGCGCATTACCGACTTGCTCTTCTGCAACGAGGACTGCCCCAGTATTTGCCTCTAGGCGATAATCAATGCCTTCTGCATCCAAGACATTTAACACTTGAGAAGTATCGACATTTTCTTGGCTGCCATATAAAGGTCGATACCCTGCAGTAGCAGTCCATAACATCAACACTATGACACTAGCGACAACCACCGCAAGTAAAGCTAAGGCGATAACCTGACGATCACCACGGTTAAAACGATGCCATTTTTGGGTCATGCCAGCAATGAATCCTGACGAAGATTCAGTCCCGGTAATATCCTGACCTGATTGAACAAAAGTGGTAGACATTCACACAATTCCTTAAATAGGCATCTTCATTACATCGTCAAATGCTTGCACAAGACGATTACGAATTTGGAGCATAGTCGCAAATGACAAACTGGCTTTTTGCGAAGCCACCATAGCACCGACGAGATCATCGCTTTTTCCACTATCGACAGCCGCCATCACCATAGAGGATTGGTTCTGATCTTGGTTAACGGCAGAAACTTTACTCTTAATCAAGTCAGTGAATGACCCATAAGCCATACCATTATCGGCAGGGTTTGAAGTGATGTTGATCGCCCCTTTAGCCACTTCACGATGAATGTTTAAGGTTTCCATTAACATATTTGAGCTAACAATCGCTCCATTAGACATATTCCATTCCTATTACTTTTTGATTGCTCTAAGCTGCTCGACCCGCTTGCTCTAATAACATTTCAATATCAATACCCGCTTCTCGCATTTGTACGAGGCGATATCTTAAGGCTCTAGTCGTCATCCCTAGCGCCTCTGCACTTAACGTGCGTTGCCCATTAAAACGTTTAAGTACATCAATAATATATTGAAACTCAGCCTGCTGTTTTGACGCTTTAAGCCCATCTGAGGCGCCTAAAGGCTCCAACTCAAGCATCTCTTCTTGAATGTTTAACCCGAGTTCCGCAACTTGAATCGCCTGGCCTCTACGCATCACTAATGCACGTTGAATACAATTTTCTAGCTCTCTTACATTTCCGGGCCAATCATAGGTCACGAGCACTTGCCTTGCGTGCTCACTGAAATAACAACGACTTGAGCAATCAGATTGGCCATATAAATTTAAGAAATGTTCAGCGAGAGGCAGGATGTCAGCCTTTCGTTCTCTTAAAGGCTTAATTTTCAGAGGTAAAACATCTAATCGATAGAACAAATCCTCCCTAAAATGTCCAAACTCCACGGCTTGTCTTAAGTCGCGATTGGTAGAGGCAATGACTCTGATATCCAGTGGTATAACATGCTGGCCACCAAGTCTTTCGACTTCACGCTCCTGTAGCACCCGAAGTAACTTCGCCTGTAACGGCAAGGGCATTTCACCAATTTCATCGAGTAATAAAGTACCGCCATTGGCCTGCTCAAATTTTCCTGCCTTATCACAAATGGCACCAGTGAAGGCACCTTTGACATGCCCAAAGAGAACGGACTCTAGAATACTTTCAGGGATGGCAGCGCAGTTAATCGCAACGAAAGGCTTATGTGAACGGGAGGAGTGGCGATGAATATAACGAGCAAGCGGTTCTTTACCAGTACCACTTTCACCCAATAATAAAACACTGGCCTCAGTGGTTGCGGCGCGATGGGCCAACATCAACAATTGTCGACTAACAGAAGCCGCGACAACCAAACTAGAATCAGGTAACTCTAAACGGTGTAATCGTTGAATTGAGGCAAGTAACTGCTCAGTTTCTACGGGAATTAATAGATAATCCTGTACGCCAGCTCGCATTGCTGCGGCTGCCAACTCACCTTGCTCTGGTGCTAATAACGCGACGATATTACGGCCAGGAAAACGGGCAAGATAGGACTTCACATCACAAGGACTACAATCCGATAAGTTAACGATAGTGAGCCAAGGTAATTCCATTGCATCACTCCACAGATAAAAATCCTCATGTGTTATTTTGCATGCAAGTTCCGCAGATATGTTTAACCCTTCAATCCGTATACTTAGGCCACCCACTCACTAACTCCCTTTCGTTTACAGTACATTAAATAACACCTTAATTTAGACCTATAAGTCTTTGTGTTTGAGTGTATATAAAATCTATTACTACTTACTTATCCATCTAGATGAATGAGCAATAAATAACTCAAGCCATTAAGAACAGTAAAAACAAATGCGGAAGCGAAATGCGGAAGATATATTTCCGCATGTAATATCAAAGCCAGCGATAGAGAACTACACACAATGAGTATCCACATTGACAATGGCTAAGGATATGCCCTCAACTAAATAAGGTTAAAACGTGTTCTAGTGCAATCATCGATAAGAAATGTGACCAGCAACAAAGTTTAAGGTATCACCGAATTATATGAATCAATTGCTATCAACCATGAAAGGTCTAAAAGAAAAACCGCAAAAAAGTGATGCATATAACTTAGGACTGACTTATACCAAATATATTTGTAAAATAATATATGACAATGATAAAAATGCACCATCGATACTTTTAAAATAGTGACAAAATTTAACCGCCAATGTTTAATATTAAATAAACCACAAACTATAGCGCACAAAAAACAATGAAAATCAAAGACAAACAGATTTGCAACACAATATCATCATTAATAATCAATATGTAAATGCTGACATAAATATTGCCCGCCAAAATATCGACAAATGTCAAAATAATATCTAACCGCCTTTTTATTGACGCGAAAATGCAAAACCTAAAGCATTAATATCTTCTTACACAATCTCAAAACAAACATTTTGTTCACAACCAACTTTACCCTACAATTCTATTCACATATATTTCAGCATTTCTTATAATTATTATTGAATACTTAAGCCTTATTAACTTATCATCCTCGTCGTTTAAAACAGAGTCGAACCTAAAGTTCAACGCTTAACTGTTTTAAGAAATTCATTAATCCTTAACGATAAAGAAATAAATATTTAGGCACTCTGTTTGTGTATGTTTTTTATGCGCCAACTGAATCACGGAGGTAGCCAAGCAGCATTCTAGTAGTAAAAACACGTTTAATAGGAAGAACAATGAAGACGACGGCGAAAGCTAGGCTTATAAAATCAAATTCCAATGAAATAATTAGACCTATTATGCTAGTTCAAGAAAAGCTAGCGAGAACGCGATTATTGCAACAGCTAGAAAAGCTACATCGTCCACTTATCGATGCCATAAATAATATCCTATCTCCGCTACTAAGACAGGGTCATCCCGCTGTTTCGGGGTCAACGTTAACAGAACCTAGAACACCTGTCGTTCCAGAACATTGCTATTCATGGTTTGTATTAAAACATCATCAAAATACCCTCGGTTATTGGAGAATTGATCGCTGCACGCTCGATCAATTGGCGAGTAATTATTACGGTAATACCTCAACACCATTAAGTTCTCCTTTGAGAAACCCCAGCCAATCTGAATTTAGGTTAGCCAAAAAGTTGCTACTTTCCGTAGTGGAGGAGCTACCTAATAGCACGATCGAAACCAATAATCTTGAAGTTGAGCTCATAAAAGGCCATATGCCACTCGCAGTATCGGCAGTATGGTCGTTCAATTTTACCAATGGCCCACTAACCCCTCCAATGCTCTTTTGTTTAACTGAGCATTTACTGGGGCATCTGGCCGAACAGCCTAAGAAATCTGAAGTATCTGCGGATTTACCCGCAAAACTAGCCGTCTGGCTAAAAAGTCTCCCCATAAAAATGCAGCTGACATTAGGGCAACATAGCATCCCGGTGCAATCACTCAGCCAATTAAAAACTGGGGATATTTTACCTATTAATCTCTATCCAAAAACCTTGTTATCAATCGGAAACACACCGCTATTTCATGCCTCTGTGCATAGTCATGAAGGACAGATGGTAGCGAAATTGACCCAAGATATTTATCAGCATGAGGAGCATGACATTGGCTGAACAATCTATTTTATCGGATGATGATTTTCTATTAGAGGACGATATTTTCTCTGAGAGAGCATTTTCAAAGCCGGACACCCATAACCGTAAATTGAAAAATAATAATTTTTTTCAACAACTTCCTGTTCAAGTTACTCTCGAACTGGCCAGTGCTGAAATGTCTTTAGGCGAACTAAATCGTATGGGAGAAGGTGATGTTATCGCACTCGACCGTATGGTGGGTGAACCGCTGGATATCAGAGTAAATGGAGCACTATTAGGAAGAGGCGAAGTCGTAGAAGTGGCAGGCAGATATGGCGTACGTTTGCTGGAAATAGAGAGCATTACTCTCGATGGGACAAGTAACGAATGATAGTTCGGGTATTGTTACTGGCGATTCTATTGTTTGCTCCCCAAGCCCTCGCATCGGAAGGACTGACCTTATTCACACTGGATAGCGCTCAAGACAGTCAAGCAGTTAACATTAAACTCGAAATTTTAGCGCTCATGACGGCCATTAGTTTCTTGCCCATCATGCTGATGATGCTAACCAGTTTTACTCGTATTATCATTGTATTAGCAATTCTCCGACAAGCTCTCGGACTACAACAAAGTCCCCCTAACCGAGTGCTTGTTGGGATAGCATTAGTACTCACTATCTTTATTATGCGCCCAGTGGGAGACAAAATTTATAAGGAAGCTTATTTGCCCTATGACCAAGGTAAGATCGAATTGATGGAGGCTGTCTCAATAGCCAAAGTCCCTTTAACTCGATTTATGCTGGCGCAGACAAGAGAAACTGATCTTGAGCAAATGCTGAAAATAGCTAACGAACCCACACACATGAAAGCAGCAGAGGAAGTCCCCTTTTTTGTCCTTATGCCCGCATTTGTACTGAGTGAACTCAAAACAGCTTTCCAAATTGGCTTCTTACTTTTCTTACCTTTCTTAGTTATCGACTTGGTTGTCGCAAGTGTCCTCATGTCTATGGGGATGATGATGTTGTCACCGTTAATTATTTCTCTCCCATTTAAACTGATGGTTTTTGTATTAGTCGATGGTTGGGCTATGACGGTAAGCACCTTAACCGCAAGTTTTGGGTAGCTAGATGGACATCAATGAACTGACCTCGCTCTTTGCTGACTCAATGTTTCTCGTCATCATCATGGTTTCTGTGTTGGTGACACCGGGACTCATTCTAGGCTTAATCGTTGCGGTATTTCAGGCTGCGACACAGGTCAATGAACAAACCTTGAGTTTTCTGCCAAGGCTTATCATTACTCTACTTATGGTTCTGTTTTCAGGCCATTGGCTCATACAACAGCTAAGTGATTTATTTGACAGGCTGTTTATGAATATTCCTCATATTATCGGTTGATATGCTTTCCCTCACCTCAACCGAACTCAGCATGTTAATCGGCAGCCTTTGGTGGCCATTCTGCCGGATCATGGGGGCATTTATGATAATGCCCTTGTTAGGTAATTCCTATGTGCCTGCAACAGTAAGAATTTTTCTTGCCTTAAGTATTGCAGCGCTTATTGCACCTATGCTGCCACCCGTTCCCGCTGTCGATGCGCTCTCGCTTGGATCATTGTTTTTAGCCATAGAGCAACTACTGACTGGATTTATGCTCGCGCTATTTTTAACCATTTTAATCCATGTGATGACCATGCTTGGCACTATTATGTCGATGCAGATGGGTCTAGCGATGGCGGTGATGAACGATCCCGCTAATGGCGACACCAACCCCATTCTCAGTGAATGGTTACAAATCTTTGGTACATTGATTTTTCTGGCTCTTGACGGTCATTTAGTCGGGCTCAACATCATTGTTGATAGCTTTCGTTTATGGCCAATTGGAAATGGGATTTTTGACTTACCGCTAATGGGATTGGTTAGTCGAATGGGCTGGCTATTTGCTGCATCGCTGATGCTCGCCATACCCGCAGTACTCGCCATGTTAATGGTTAACATCACTTTTGGTGTATTAAGCCGCGCTGCGCCGTCATTAAACATCTTCTCGCTCGGGTTTCCCATGACCTTGTTGATGGGCTTGATTTGCGTCTTCCTTTCGTTAAGCGGCATTCCAACTCGTTACAGTGATCTGTGCTTAGACGCATTAACTGCCATGTACCAATTTATCGGAGGGATCTCATGAGTAAAACACCCCAACAAGATAAAACAGAAAAAGCTACACCGCAGAAAAAGCGTAAAGCGAGAGAAGAAGGCCAAGTTCCACGATCTAAAGATCTTGCCTCCGCAGCACTGGTTGTTGGTTGCTCTGTCATGCTGACCAGTAATGCGGATTGGTTTGCGACGAGAGTCAGTGGATTAGCTAAATACAATATGCTGCTCACTCGAGCAGAGTTAGATCAACCAGACATCATGATGCGCCATCTTGGCGCCAGCCTAGTCGAAATGCTAAGCATCTTAGGCCCACTATTCATCATGGTTGCTCTGTTGGCCGCAGTTGCAGGAGCCTTACCTGGGGGGCCGATATTTAATTTTGGAAATGCTAATTTTAAGTACAGTCGAATCGATCCTCTTGCCGGTGTCGGAAGAATATTTTCCGCTCAATCTCTTGTTGAGTTACTCAAGTCATGCCTAAAGATTGTGTTACTGATCGGAATTATGTTGGTTTTCTTGAATGGTCACTTACAAGAACTACTTAGCTACAATCAACGCCCTATTGATGAAGCGGTTCGCGATGGCATCAATCTACTGTCGCAAGGCATGTTTTATCTTGGTACTGGGCTGCTCGTGATCGCCTTTATTGATGTGCCTTACCAATATTGGCATAACAGCAAAGAATTACGTATGTCACATCAAGAAGTAAAAGACGAGCATACCCAGCAAGAAGGTAAGCCAGAGATTAAAGCTAAAATCCGCCAAATACAGCAACGAATGGCTCGCTCTCGGGCAGATACCACCATTCCAAAAGCGGATGTTCTATTGGTTAATCCTACTCACTATGCCGTGGCATTAAAATACAATCCTGACTTAGCGGATGCGCCTTACGTCATCACTAAAGGCACTGAAGAACTCGCCCTCTATATGCGAGAACTCGCTAAAAAACATGATATTGAAATTATTGATATCCCACCGCTCACGCGGGCTATTTATCATTCAACGCAAGTCGATCAACAGATACCCAGTGCCCTTTTTATCGCCATAGCGCACGTATTAAGTTATGTCATGCAAATAAAAGCATCTCGTAAGGGCTTACAGCAGAAACCTGAGCCTTTACCACATTTTTTTATTCCCCCTAATTTACGTCACGATTAAAGGATTGCTTAACCTATGAATTGGCTTTCTCGCACCTTTTCAGGAAATTACAGCTATATCGGCATTCCAGTCATGCTGCTCGCTATTCTGGCAATGGTGATTTTACCGCTGCCTGCATGGCTACTGGACATTTTGTTTACATTTAACATCGTCCTTGCCGTCATGGTGCTGCTGGTGAGCGTCTCGATCAGGCGACCATTAGAGTTTTCTGTATTCCCAACCTTATTGCTCCTTGCGACCTTAATGCGTTTGACCTTAAACGTTGCATCGACGCGCGTAGTACTCATTGAAGGTCATGAAGGAGGCGATGCTGCGGGTAAAGTGATCCAAGCCTTCGGTGAAGTCGTTATTGGCGGAAACTATGTCGTCGGTGCGGTTATCTTCTTAATTCTAATGATTATTAACTTTGTTGTAATCACTAAGGGTGGCGAGCGGATCTCTGAGGTATCGGCGCGATTTACATTGGATGCCCTACCGGGTAAACAGATGGCGATCGATGCCGATCTCAATGCTGGCACACTCACACACGAACAAGCCAGCCTACGTCGCCAAGATGTCGCCAGAGAAGCAGACTTTTATGGTTCCATGGATGGAGCCTCAAAATTTGTGAGAGGGGATGCCATCGCAGGACTCTTGATCTTAGCCATCAACATTATTGGCGGGATCAGCATAGGCATCTTTATGCATGATCTGAGTACAACAGAAGCCTTTAAAACCTATGCACTATTAACCATTGGTGATGGTCTAGTTGCACAAATTCCATCATTACTACTCGCCACTGCTGCCGCAATTATTGTGACTAGGGTATCCGATGCAGAAGAAATGCCGACCCAATTGAGTCGACAGTTACTGGCTAACCCTAGAACCTTAGCCACTGCAGCCATTGTGATGGCGATTCTCGGTATCACCCCAGGCATGCCAGCACTGGTATTTTTATCTTTTGCAATACTACTAGGCTTTGCTGCGTGGAAACAAAACCAGAATAAGGCCTCCTTTACTGAAGAGAAAACTGAAGAACTCATAGAAACTAGCCTGACAGAACCTTCAGCGCCAAGCTGGGAATCCCTGCCTTTTACCGACATCATCGAAGTACGATTAGGCTATAGATTGGTTCATCTAGTCGAAAAAACCAAAGGAGCAGAATTACAAAAACGCCTAACAGGGATCAGACGTACCCTTTCAGAACAAATCGGATTTCTGCTATCGGAAGTGAGAGTGCGCGACAATCTAGCCTTAGCACCACATGCATACCAAATTAACTTTATGGGCACTCAAGTGGCTATCGCCGAATTAGAGCCTGATCTACTGTTAGCAATAAAAAGTGGTCCTGTGTACGGCAAAATTGATGGGATTTTAACTAAGGAACCCGCTTACCAAATGGATGCGATTTGGATCACGCCTGAACTAAAAGCCAAAGCACTCAATTTAGGTTATTCGGTCGTCGATAATGCCACGATCATTGCCACTCATGTCAGTAAGTTATTGCGCGAATCACTACCTGAATTATTGCAACATGATGATATTATGCAATTAACTGACAGGCTCAGTAAGCAAGCCCCCAAACTGGCGGAATCACTCAGTACCTGTTTAACCCCCATACAGTTACTCAAAGTTTTCCGCTTGTTACTCAAAGAACAAGTGCCCCTTAAAGACATACGCACCATAGCAACGACCTTGCTGGAATGCAGCGAGCAAACCAAAGATCCCGTTCTACTCGCCGCCGATGTGCGCTGCGCTTTACGCAATAGTATTTTGCATCAAATCGCAGGAAGCAGTCCGCAGTTGAATGTACTCACTCTGACCGCAGAATTAGAACAGACTTTAATGACAGCGTTAAATCAATCGCAACAACAGGGCCGAGTTGCATTGGATAGTTTCCCTATCGAACCTAATCTACTGGCGCAGCTACAACAAAGAATGCCCCAATTACTCGCGGAGACAAAAGAGAAAGGCTATAACCCTATCCTACTTGTTTCTCCACAACTCAGGCCCTTCCTCGCGCGATACGCATTAGCCTTCGCCCGCGGACTTCATGTTTTATCCTATAATGAAGTCCCTGAAACAAAAGAACTTATGATTGCGGGACAACTAGGGTAATCATTACTCACAGTAGCTTAGCAAGACCCGCTGAGAGAGGTGCAACACACCTCTCTCTAACTTAACTGCATCGCTCATCACAACAAACTAAGCCTCTCAGCAAACCACAACTGCATACCTCCTATAGAATATTGATAACTCACAGCTCCAATCTCATTTCCAATCAAAGCAATACCCTTCTACTCCTTAAGAGATATTTCGCTCGTCTAATTGTGACATCATCGGCAAATCCTGAGTATTTTAGTCGGGTTTAGTTGCCACGACTAAAAGCTGCAAATAATATGAATGTAAATTTATTGCTGCTCTGGAGCTACTCATGTCTGCTACTTCTGTCTCAAAAGATGCACAACTCCCACCCCATGGGCTTAATTCTCAACACAATCATTGGCTAGAACGAAAAATTGGTGAGTTAGTGGCGGAAGACTTTCGCCGCGCACATGTGTTTAGTCAATTTGGTATCGATTTTTGTTGTGGCGGGGGTAAATCACTGGCGGTCGCCTGTGAGCGTGCAGATGTAGATCCCGCAAAAGTGGTTGCTGCGCTGAATGCCGCAACACTTACCGGTGGCAAAGAAGATGAATTAAATCAATTACCCTTAGATCAACTTATCGAATATATAGAATCAACGCACCATCAATACGTGCGCGAAAAAGCCCCTTTATTGGTCGAATATTCCGAGAAAATGATTCGCGCTCACGGTGAGCACTATGCCGAAATCGTTCCCTTTGCGGGTTGGGTACGAGCCTTAGTTGAAGACTTAATGCCACATTTAATGAAGGAAGAAAAAATACTGTTTCCGGCGATCCGCGCCATGAGTCATGGAGAGCAGGTTGAGGCTTGCTTTGGCCATATTGGCAACCCCATCAATGCGATGCAACATGAGCATGAAGAAGTCGGTTTGATTTTGCAAAAATTACACGAGCTCACTAACGACTTCACACCACCTGAATATGCGTGCACTACATGGCGTGTTTGTTATGCCACTCTGGCGGAATTTGAGGCGGACTTACATCAGCATATTCACTTAGAAAACAATATTCTTTTTCCTAAGGCATTGGGTCTGACTCAATAATTGATTAAATGTTTATCCCGTAGCGGCTCCAAATTACAGATTTTCCGCTTAACCTTGAGGCCAGACCTAAGTCTGGCCTTTCAATTGTTGACGTGCTACAACAAGTCATGTGTCGCTGACGGATAAGCTGCCATGACATTTCAATCATTTGCACTCGATGATATTGCCAATTTGCACGAATCGGCCCAAGTAGAATTTAAACTCGCAGGTGGCCGCGATGGCCAAGGTCAATTACCCGAAGACATTTGGGCTACTTATAGCTCTTTTGCTAACACTTTGGGTGGTGAAATCATCCTAGGGGTACGGGAAGAACGTGGCCATTTCAGTATTGAAGGCATTCCCAATCCGCTTCCTGTTTTACAAGAATTTTGGGAAATCCTCGATGACCCGAGTCGCACTAGTCACAATCTTTTAGCGATTTCAGATGTACAGATTATTGAAATTATGAATAAAAAGCTGATTCGTATCCGCGTACCACTGGCGCCTGAGCAGCTAAAACCTATCTACGTAGGCAGCGATCCTTACACTGGAAGTTATTTTAGGGTGGGAGATGCCGACATGCATGCAAGCCGTCGGCAAGTCAATCTACTGCTGCGCCGCGCCCATCTTTGCATGAAGCAACTCAAGGCGCGTTAATCCAGTAAATCTAACGTCCTGTTATTACGTTAAAAACCTGCTAATAGATAGCCGCCCATGGCCGCAATCGCCACGCCAGTAACGCGCATTAAATTGCGTTGCCCTGTCATCCGCTGCATTCCAAGGCCTATCATTACGCCACCTAAATGGATGACTGCTGTACCAAATAAAAATCCTAGGGCATACAGGACTGGGCTGGCCAATTCCGGCATTTCAGCGCCGTGGGCGTGACCATGAAAAATCGCGAATACACCCACAAAGGCCATGGCGAATAACAGCGGGATTTGACGGTCGAAGGCGATAGCAAGACCGAGCAACAACACAGAGAGGGCAATACCTATTTCAACAAAGGGAACAGCAATCGCATATAAACCTAAAATCCCGCCCACTAACATAAAGGTGACAAATGCTAAGGGGACAGTCCAAATCGCGCGGCCACCGAGCTGGGTGCTCAACATGCCCACACTCAACATAGCCAGCAAGTGATCGAAGCCCAATACGGGATGGTTAAAACCCGACATGAAACCGCCACCTGAATGGATCTCATGGGCCGATACCGGCGCGATCCAACATAAAGTGAGCAGTAATAACAACCCGATACGCGCCATAAAATAGCCTTAGTCAGTGACTTTAGTGATATAAAACTTAACTTTAGTGCAAATTTGGCTGGCAAACCTTGATCTCAATCACCCAAAGATACAGATTAAAAATGCACGCTAAGTTAGTTTACGTCGATAGCCAATACTTTTGTCAAAGCGTCGAGGGAGGCTATTTCTAAATGGGGCAACAAGGCGGCTATCGGTAAGGAATCGACTCGACCAAAACTGGGATTTAGCCACACAGACTGGCACCCCGCCAATCGAGCACCACGAACGTCGGCATTCATGCTGTCGCCAACATGCAGTAAATGTTGCGGTGCAATCTTTAACCGCGAGCAAGCTAATGCGAACATGTCTTTAGCGGGTTTCATATGCACGCCATTACCTGGATGCAACACAAACTCGAAAGTTTCCCCTAAACCAATCCGCTCTGCGTCCACATTGCCATTGGTGATCCCGACTAATCTAAAATGCTGCGATAAGCGCTTGAGTAATAAGAGCACTTCGTCAGACACTTGGAAATGACTGCGGTAAAAATAAAAGCATGCTAATCCTTGCTCGGCGCCGCGTTCAGCTTCAGTCGCCGAATACCCTAATTGTATTAGACCTTGGCGAAGCGTAGCTAAACGTGCTGCGCTAGTATCGTGGGCGAGCTCACGATTTTGCTGCAAAAGTTGCAGTTTTAGCCTGCGCCAATCATGGGGTTGCCACGCCTGCGATAATGGATAAGTCTGCAACAGAAACGTCGCCAGCTCAGCTTCGGCATTTAAAATATGCGGCAGATTGTCGTACAGGGTATCGTCGAGATCGAAACTGATCGCTTGAATATGTTGAGGTCTAAGATAGCAACGCATTATTTATCCTGTGTTTTTTTCGCTCTAGGATGGGCGTTATCATACACCTTAGCTAAGTGTTGGAAATCCAAACTGGTATAAATTTGTGTGGTCGCTAGGTTCGCATGACCCAATAATTCTTGCACCGCCCGCAAGTCGGCGCTCGCTTCTAACATGTGAGTGGCAAAGGAATGACGCAGCTTATGGGGATGTACTCGCACCGATAATGCCTGCTCTTGACCCCATTTAGCCATGCGCGCCTGAATACTGCGATGGGAGAGTCGTTTGCCTTTTTCAGTCACAAATAAGGCGTTATCTTCACAGGGGATCTGCTTTCGGCAATTGAGCCAATTTTGCAGCGCAGTAATCGCTAAACGACCGACTGGGACGATACGCTCCTTATTGCCTTTACCTAAGACTCGCACTTCTTTCAAATCATATTGCACACTGGATAAATTAAGTGCGGCGAGTTCCGCTAAACGTAAACCACTGGAATAAAACAATTCCATCATGGCTTTATCCCGCAGACTCAGCGGATCTGTACCTTCAATGTCCAGCAAATGACTGATGGCATCAACATCGATATTCTTCGGCAGAGGTTTGGTCTGTTTGGGGGCACTTAAGCCTTTGGCGGGATTAAGTTCAATCACGCCTTCGCGCAGCAAAAATTCACCCCATTGTTTTACCGCCGATAAACACAGAGAAAGCGATCGCGGGCTTAAACCTTTGCGGTGCAATTTGGCTAACACTTGCTGCCAATGCTCGCGGCTCACATTGAGTAAATGCACGCCTTCGGGCAAGAGATCGCTACCGCGATTAAGCTCGTAAAGGTAATTCCGTACTGTATGGGCAGACAACTGTCGCTCGGTACTCAGATAACGTTCAAAGGTTTGTAACCATTGAGTATTTAATGCCGACACTTCGCCTGTTTGCGTACTCATATCGGTTTCCTCGTGGGTTTTGCTAAGCTTTGGGTGAGCACTATAGCTCAACGGCCGTTACAGCTTGGCAAGCATATGCGCAAGTAAACGCCGCAACTGTTCCAGCAGCATGTTATCCATATCAGGATGAAAATGGGTGACATCTTGGCTAGCAATGGCAAAAATCACCGGGTTGTCTTCCGACAATTTAGTCAGTGCCACCGAACCCACTTCGCTACCAAATAACCGTTTGGCTTCTTGTTGCGTTAGCCGACCAAAATAGTGACCTTTATGCAGTCTTTGATCCCATATTGCCTTCATATCGGCATCGAGAACGCTGATCAAACGCACATGACTGAAATTAAACTGTAATTTTAAACTGTCGGCCAGCACTTCTTTGAGTGACACTAGATCGGCACAATTCAGTAGCTGGAAGGATAACTCAGTATTGAATTGGTAAATTTTCTCGTTGCGCGCCGCCATCGTTAACAGACTGGTGATCTCTTCTTCCAACTGGCTGACTCGCTGGCGTAGCATTTCTTGACGACGTTCCACCAAAGAGATGGCGCCGCGCTCCAGATGGGGCAGACGCATTGCCAGCAATAGCTCGGGATAGCGATTAAAAAAATCAGGATTATCCAGCAGATACTCGCGAATAATCAACTCATCAAAGGGCACATTCGTCTGCGGCATCAAAGGCTCTGTCATAACTGAATTTGTCCATCGTAAACATGCTGCGCTGGGCCCGTCATCCACAAAGGTTTCCCCTCGCCTTCCCAGTTGATGGTTAAAGTACCGCCGGGTAAATCCACCCGCACTTGCTGGCCGAGCTTCCCTTGCACTTGACCTACAACCACGGCCGCACACGCGCCAGTGCCACAGGCCAAAGTTTCGGCCGCACCACGTTCATACACCCGCAGCTTAATGTGGCCCGAATCTACTACTTGCATAAATCCCACATTCACACCACGGGGAAAGCGCTCATGCTTAGTGAGCATGGCACCGATTTCAGCAACAGCGGCGCTCGCCACATCTTCAACGTCGAGCACACAATGGGGATTACCCATAGAAGCCGCGCCACATAAAAAGGTTTGCAGTGGTGTTTGCAGTAAATAGGTTTTTTCGGCTTTCTTGGCTTTAAAGGGGATCAGACTTGGTTCAAGAATAGGCACGCCCATATTCACGGTAACTGTACCATCTCGCTCTAAACGCAGAGTCATCTTACCTGATGAAGTGCTAACACGGATTTTACTCTTATTGGTCAATCCTTTATTGCGTACAAAGCGGGCAAAACAGCGGGCGCCATTACCGCATTGTTCGACTTCAGTACCATCGGCATTGAAGATGCGATAATGAAAATCTAAATCGGGATCATAGGGCGGCTCAACCAACAGTAATTGATCGAAACCTATGCCAAAGTTACGGTCGGCTAAACGGCGGATCTGCTCAGGCGAAAAGAACACGTTCTGCGTGACCCCATCGACCACCATAAAATCGTTACCCAGTCCGTGCATCTTAGTGAATTGGATCAAGATACTTATCCTTTAAGCCGAGGCGCCGCTCATTAAGTATGAAACCAAGCGCCTGAATCAATATAATTTTTCTAGTTTACGGCAGGAGTTGCTCACCTTGCCAGAGCTGAGACAATTTTTCTCGCTCACGCACTAAGAAAGCGTGCTCACCATCGACCATAACTTCGGCCGCACGAGGACGCGTGTTGTAGTTAGAGGCCATCGCAAAACCATAGGCACCACTCGAACGCACAGCCAGTAAATCCCCAGCCACTAAAGCCAGCTTGCGATCTTTACCTAAAAAGTCACCGGTTTCGCACACTGGACCAACAATATCAAACTCATAGGCCTCAGAGTCCCTTGGCACGACTGGGATAATATTTTGCCATGCGCTGTAAAGTGCTGGGCGAATTAAGTCATTCATCGCGCCATCGACAATCGCAAAACGCTTGTCGCTGTTTTCTTTCAGATACAGCACCTGAGTAACAAAAATCCCCGCATTGGCGGCAATCGCACGGCCCGGCTCGAAGATCAGCTTAAGTTGACGGTCGCCCAAACGCGCTAATATGGCGGCGGCATACACATCAGGATGCGGCGGAGTTTCAGCATCATAGGTCACACCTAAACCGCCACCCACATCAAAATGCTCGATGACGATACCTTGTTCAGCCAGACGATCGATCAACGCGAGCATACGATCCATTGCATCGAGGAAAGGTTGAATTTCTGTCAATTGCGAACCGATATGGCAATCGACACCTTTCACTTTTAAATGTGGTAAAGCATGGGCACGGGCGAAGACGGTTTCGGCCTCATCCATAGCGATACCGAATTTATTTTCTTTAAGGCCAGTCGAAATATAGGGATGAGTACCCGCATCCACATCGGGATTGACTCGCAAGGAAACTGGCGCCACTTTACCTAAACGACCTGCGACCAAATTTAACTGCTCAAGCTCGGCGCTCGACTCGACGTTAAAGCAGTAAATGCCCAGATTAAGTGCCTGTTCCATTTCGGCCGCAGTTTTACCCACGCCAGAGAACACCACTTTAGCGGGATCGCCGCCCGCTTCAATCACTCTTGCTAACTCACCACCCGAAACGATATCAAAACCACTACCTAAACGTGCCAACACATTCAGTACGGCCAAGTTCGAATTAGCTTTAACCGCGTAACAAATCAAATGTGGATGATCTGCCACGGCGTTATTAAAGGCATGCCAATGGCGCTCTAGCGTGGCGCGGGAATAGATATACAGCGGCGTACCATAGGTTTGAGCTAAGTCGGCGACCTGGCAGCCTTCGGCGTGCAGGGCATTTTGTTGGTAGAGAAAGTGATCCAATGTCTGATTCCTTACTGCGCTTTATCGCTGCGATAGTGATGATAGTTATAGCTGCTATTATTGTTGTGTTTTTTGTACTTCGATGGCTCGAATTTCGGTTTTAATCTCTTCTACTTCAGGCTCAGGTTTAGACGCCTCAACCTTTTTAGGCTGATTCACCTCTGTGGCCGGAGATCGATAGAGGGGGCCCTTCTGGCCGCATGCAGTAATGAATAGGCTACCAAGCAATAACAATAAAAACAGTCTCATTTTTCTCAACATCTGTGCATCTGGTGACTAATGGCCTTATAATCGCACCCATCTTGACGAAAGCAAAGGACAGAAATGCATGGCCATGACAGATACAGAATTTCACCAGCTCGCCGATGACATGTTCCAAGCCATAGAAAATGCGATTGAAACTGCGATTGATGAGCAAGATGCCGATCTTGATATCGATGCCAGTGGCAACGTATTGCAATTAGAATTTGTTGATGGCTCTAAGATAGTGATCAACAAGCAAGAACCTTTGCATGAGATTTGGGTCGCCACACGCTTTGGTGGATATCACTTTGGTTTTGTTGAAGGTAAATGGATGGACGGACGAAATGGCGGCGAGTTTATGCCATTCGTGCAAGAGTCTATCGAGCGCCAAGGCGGCATTAAGCTTAGCTTCTAATCTAAGCCTGCCGTAGTGCAAAGCCGTAATAGTGCAAAACAATAATGGGAGCCTTGGCTCCCATTATTTATGTTAAAAACCAGCTAAAACTCAGTGTCTTGATCGCTAACATCGATACCGAAAGGCGCCACCGTTAGCTCTCCGGCTACCCGCACTAAATGGAAAAATTGCGGAATATTAAACCGCGCCCGTGAAGCATAATGCTCATCGAACACATAGTGATGGCTCACTTTATTTACCAACTCGGCCATGTTTGATCCCGCCTGCACGTAATGGCTTAGTTGATTTTCCTCATCGAGGATAAATACATCCAAGTTATCGACCCGTTGGCGTAGAAAATACTGAATCGCGCCTTTAGCCGCATAGTTTTGCACCACTTTCGGCATACTCGAAAAGGGATCGTCACCTAATTCAGGCCGCGGCAATAGTACAAGATGACTGCGGGATAACTGTTGATAAAATGACTTGGCATCGCTTAAGTCCTGATAGGCCATGCCTAAGGGATTAAAAAAGATCCCATAGCGAGTACGACTTATCTGCAGTGGCTGCACTAAGGTGCTGGATTGCTGCACTTGTTGGCACAAACGCATGGTTTGTTTTAGTAGATTTTTCACTGCTAATTTAAGCTGTGGGCGTAACTTCTGTGAACAGCTAATCACATCCATATCCACAGGTAAACTGGCCCGTCTTAGCCCCGGCGTTACAAAGGCTAAAGCTTGCAATACCGCAGTATCGCCTTCGAAGCGATGACACTGCCATTCACCCCAACTATTCAAGCAAATCGCATCTAACGCACCAAGCATATTGGCTTTTTTACGCCCGAGTGAGAACACGTTCGCATTCATCACATCGACCATCATTTCCTGTCCTTGCCATTCAATGGTGGGATCGCAATCCAGATTGAGCACAAAAATCAGCTTACGAAAATGCCATGGCTGGCATAAGTCACGTTTAGATACACGCCAATCGTGGTCGATAAAATTCAGTAACCGCTTAGAAGCTTCGGTAAGCCGTTTCGACTTTGCCTTACTCTGACCATATTCATGCCATTGAGTACTCGGCGTCGAGATCCCATTTAAACATGCCCAAATCATTAAAGCTGAAGGGGTTTTTCCCTTACATATTGCCGACTCGCCTAACAAATTTTGTGGCTGAGGCCCTTGTCGATACAGATAATATTGACGCTCGCGGGAGCTTGAGACCATAGTCACTTCGGACTCAGCGACTGAAGCACTCCACAGCAGATTCAGCTTAGCGATTTGGTCTTCATCTTGACTAAAATAGGTATGCAACTTGCGAGTCAGCATTCCCAAATCTTCAATCCGCAAACCTTCATTTAACTCATGTGTCGATGCGAAGCGTAATAAGGTTTGGTAGCTCGCTAATAACAGTTCATTCAGTTGCTCGTTAAACCAATTGAGCTGGCCACTATGCCAATGTTCACAATTGTCTAAAGTGCTAATCAGACTATCTGGCCATTGCCAATCCTGCACCAGCTTTTGCAATTTAGGATAACGCCAATCTTTGCCCTCTTGGGTTCGACTCAAGTGCACGCCACATTTTAAATAGAAGCAGCGCCGCACTATCTCTAGTCGGCGAGTATCATTCTGCTTAAGTAAATAGGTTTCGATAATCTCATAGATAGAGTAATAGGCATCATTCGACGTCGAAAAATCACCGGCGAGCGTTTTCTGCCATAAGTGATCACAAAGCAGAGTTGAATGGGGATAATCACTGGCATAAGCCTCGAGTAGCAATACTTTAATCAGCGCCTTATGGGGCTTTTCTAAGCCCTTGTAGAGCTGCCATAACGAAGCACCAAAGTACTCACTCGCAGGTAATTCATGTACATCGCCTAAGGACAAGAGCGCAGGATTGAGTTTAGCGTCTGGCCACCATGCAATCGTTTTACCCGCCAAACGAATTTGACTACGATAAAACTCTTCAAGTAATAACCAATGTTGCATACTACCGCTATGCTCATGGGCCATTGCTGATTGACATCCACGAACGGCTTTACCGCCACAAAACTGCTGCGGATGAACTAAGTAAAAATTCACCTCAAACTGATACTCGGCAAACCAAGCAGTCAATCGAGTCGCTTTAATCTTGATTAGCGCCAAATCCTCAGAACACAGATCAGCCCTATGTACTAACCAAACATCGACATCGCTCTTGGCATTTTGGCCAAAACTGCCAGTACTCCCCATCGCATAAACGCCTTCAAAGGCATTGATATCCGCTTCTTGAGTAGTAAAAGGCAGCGAGAACACATCGCAGGCCTGGGACTCAGTCTCACCAACCTGATACTCGTTGATTCCACAGGGCGTATTGGCGGCATGATAGCCAGGATACTGAACACCGTTCTGGTGAATTAAAAAGGGGATCAAATGGAATAAGTGTTTTTGTAACGGCGATAGCAAAGCTAGGGCGCGTGCAATACGTACCTTATTAAGTCTTTCTGCTATATCAGGAAACTGTATTTGCCGATCCATTCAAAAACACAACACTTAAGCACTTATGGGAAATGTGCTCATGTTAACACTTTTACAAACTCGAGCAACTAAACGTGAAGCCCGTCACACTTTCACGGTATCTAGAACATCGCCAACTTCAAAGAATCGATACGGCTTCCTTACATAAACGATTTGCCAATGTTAGCATTGGCGCAACTAAGATCTTTGATGGAAACTAGGCATGTCTGAGAACCGCATACGTATCGCAACCCGCAAGAGTCCGCTGGCCATGTGGCAAGCTGAATTTGTTAAAGCCGAATTAGAACGCATTCACCCCGGTATTGTGGTGGAATTGCTGCCAATGAGCACTAAGGGTGACGTTATCTTAGATACGCCGCTAGCCAAAGTGGGCGGTAAAGGTTTGTTCGTCAAAGAGCTTGAAGTCGCCATGTTAGACGATCTTGCCGATATCGCGGTGCACTCAATGAAAGACGTGCCCGTCGACTTCCCTGAAGGCTTGGGCCTTGAAGTTATTTGCGAGCGCGAAGATCCACGCGATGCCTTTGTATCGAATTTATATAAATCGATCAGCGAATTACCATTAGGCGCAACTGTGGGCACCTCGAGCCTACGTCGTCAATGCCAACTGCGCGCATCACGCCCTGACCTTATCATCAAAGATTTACGCGGTAACGTAGGCACTCGTTTAGCTAAACTTGATAACGGCGAATACGATGCCATTATTCTTGCCGCTGCAGGCTTAATTCGCCTGAAATTGTCTGAGCGTATTGCCAGCTTTATTTCTGCCGAAGAGTCCTTGCCCGCCAACGGCCAAGGCGCTGTGGGTATCGAATGTCGCACCAACGACGCACGCGTTAAGGCACTACTGGCACCATTAGAACATTTAGAAACGCGCTACCGTGTGATTGCCGAGCGCGCGATGAACACGCGCCTAGAAGGTGGATGCCAAGTGCCGATTGGCGCATTTGCCGAAATCAATGGTGATGAGATGACATTACGCGGCCTAGTCGGTAACCCTGATGGTAGTGAAATCATCGAAGGCGTGATCACAGGTCCAAAAACCGACGCCACGCAATTAGGGGTTGCCCTTGCCGAAGAGCTATTGAGCAAAGGCGCAAAAAGCATACTCGACGCTGTTTACGCTAAAGCATAAGTCGATGAAAGTCTTACTGACGCGCCCAGAAGGGCGCAATCAGTCCATGATCGATGCCTTGAATCAACAAGGCATTAGCCATTGGGTTACACCTCTACTGTGTGTCGAAGCAACGCCGCCCATCACAACGAATAACACACACCCACTGGCACACGCCGATATGATTATCTGTATCAGCGCCAATGCAGTCAGCTTTGCCGACTATGCCTTAACAACCGCTCATTCTCGAATAAAAGGCTGGCCTCAAGCTCAATATTTCGCCGTAGGTCATGCGACTTGGGAAGCATTAAATCAACTCGGCATTGAAGCCCTCGAAGCCCCAGATGATTGTCAGCAGACCGAAGGTCTACTCACGCTCGCGCCTTTGCAAGATATTAAAGGTAAGCAGATTAAGATCATACGTGGCGTTGGCGGCCGTGAAGCCTTAGCTGAACGACTGGCTGAGCGCGGGGCAACAGTGCGCTATTGGGAAGTATATCAACGGGCTTGTCCACCACTCGATGGACAGCAGATCGCACAACAATGGCAAGAGTTTGGCATCGACACTATTGTCGTCACCAGCGGTGAAGTACTGGATAACCTGATTAATCTAGTGCCAAAAGAGTTATTTGCATGGCTGCGCTCATGTCATATCATAGTCCCAAGTAACCGAGTAGAAGCTCAAGCCCACGCCTTTGGTATAACCCAAGTCACCAATGCCAATGCCGCCAACAGCAAAGCCGTGCTAAACGCCCTTAAACTCTAAGCGCTATTTAGCCCGATTTAACTCGAATTTCGGCAGTAGCATGTTTTCAAGGACTGTTAAATGGATAACAACAAGCACGACGCAAAGAGCCCTGAATTACAGGCTACCTCTATTATTGAACCATCAATAACGACTGATGACACGCCCGTAACTTCAGCGCCATCTTCTGAATCCCAAACAGCCAAAGCCACACCTTCAAGCACGCCGAGTCAAACGCCAGCATCCAATAGAAGCTCGTGGGCGATTCGCTTTGGAGTGTTATTAGCGCTGGGTTTAACCGCTTGCACCCTTGGCGGCGGTTTTGTGCTATACCAACAGATGCAACAGCAACTACTGGCGCAGGATGCGAAAAATATCGCCCTACAAGACCAATTACAGCAAGCCCTGCTACAACCCAATCAACGTATTGGCCAGCTTGAACAGCAACAACTGAATGATGCTAAGACCTATCAAGAATTAACAAAATTGGCAGAAGACCAAAATCAACTGCAGGACAGGATCAATAAACTTGCCCAGCGCAGTCCAACGCATTGGATGGCGTCAGAAGCCGAATATCTAGTAAACATGGCGGGCCGTAAACTTTGGTTAGAAAAAGATCCCCGCACCGCCACCGATCTATTAAAATCGGCGGATGAAACCATCGCCGCCATGAACAATCCCGCTTTGCTACCTATTCGTAAGGCTCTAGCAAAAGATATCGCCGCGACTGCAAGTATTAAAACCACAGATATTGATGGTAGTGTATTAGCCCTCGATGCCTTAATTGAGCAACTCGATAAGCTGCCACTTAATCGCACCGATGCAGAAACCGATGCCCCTGAAGATACAAACATTACTGGCGATTTAAATGACTGGCAGAGCAACTTAGGGAAGACGTGGAAAGCGTTAACCCAAGACTTTATCACCATACGCCATAGAACCGCCGATGCACCCGCTTTACTTGCTCCTGAGCAACAGTGGTATCTGGTTGAAAACATTCGTCATAAACTGCTGCAATCTCAACTTGCGTTATACCGCTACGACAGAGCCGCTTATCACCAATCATTAATGATGGTGCGTAAGTGGATTCAAACCTATTTTGATACTCAAGATCACAGCACTGCTGAAGCCATCGCCAAAATCGATAAATTGGCGACATTAGAACTTGATCCTATTACTCTGAAATCCTTTGCCGCAAAACCTCTGCTATTACAGCTGACAAGCTATGGTGAGCTGACCTCATCAGAGGATGTGCCATTATGATCAAGATATTAATTTTCTTAGGGATAATACTAATAGGGCTCTGCATTAGCCCTTGGTTGGTGGGCAACACAGGTTATGTATACATTGCGGCAGGTGACTACCAGATTGAGACCAGTTTAGTCTTTGGGATCATTGCCTTAATTATATTTTATGCCATGTTCCAAGTACTAGAATGGTTGGTGATTAGCGCTATTAATCTCATGCTGCGTAGCCGTTTTATTCCTCGCCACTGGCGCCGTCGCTCCGCGAAAAAGCATACCTTAATGGGTGCACTGGCTCTGGCAGAAGAAGATTGGCCAGCAGCGGAACGCGCTATGATAAAAGGCGCCGACAATGGCGAACTCCCTGCACTTAATTTACTTGCAGCAGCTCGTGCTGCCCAATATCAACAGAAAATAGCAGAGCGTGATCAATATCTTGACCGTGCTGCAACACAACCGCTGGCCGCGAATGCCGTCGCAACCACGCGTACTCGATATCTGTTAAAACAAGGAGAGTTAGCTTTAGCCCGCGCCGAGCTCGATAAATTAGCCCCCACAAGTAAGAGCAAAGCACCGGTACTCAAACTCGCCCTCGAGTTATATCAAGCACAAGAGGATTGGGATGCGCTCAAGCTATTGTTACCTATTTTGAAGAAGCGCCAGATCCTAGATGACACCCAGCTAAATGAACTCAATGTAATCACTCACTGCGCTTTACTCAAAGCCGCAACCATTAAAGGCGAAGCAGCCTTAGAACAATGCTGGCAGTGGTTATCTCGCAGTGAGCGCAATCAGTCTGAGTTTTTGGCGATTTATGCTGTGGGTTTATGCCGCTTTAATCGCAAAGAGCAAGCGCTGAAGCTACTCTCGAAAAAATTACGCACTGCTCCTGAATCAGCGCTTTTAGAAGTCATTCCAGAAATAACGACAGCCCAAGATACAGAAATCCGTAAGCAGTTACTCAAGCATGAAATCACCCATGAGAATAATGCCGACTACCAGATGTGCTTAGCTAAACTTTATCAGCAAACACGGGATATGAAAGAAGCCAGAACCTGCTGGCAAAATGTTTGCCGACTCGAACCCACAAAAGCCTCTTGGTTGGCGCTTGCGCGGATTCAAGAACAGTTAGGCGAACAAGGTAACGCAAATCAAAGTTATCGTCAGGCGGTTAATCTGTAGTTCTACAATGCCTGCAACCTAGTCGCCGTGATTTGAGTAACGAAAGATCACGGCACTTGCCAATGCTGGCATATTAAAACCCACTTAACTTGCCAAAAATGTTAAAAACTAGATCGTGTCGCTTCTTTTCCGTAAAAACCACTCTTCCAATCCAGATTAATTTCTTATAACTATGCTTAATCTTAGAGTTAAAAAGTACTAAATACGGCCCTTTTTATAGATATAGCTACTACATCTAGTTACAGGTCTAAAAATTGTCACTTTTGCGTATTAAGATCCGTAAAACCGCATAAGAACAGGCGACACAAGCGCGTCAAAAAATTGACTTAAGTCGTTTCGTTAGCTAAAATTCCACCACTTGTATCACAGTGCGACATATTTGTTGGACTTGTGCGTCTATGGATTAACACACTTTGGCTGTTGGGAGCTTACTATGGGATCGGTAATTACATCAAAGAAAGGTTTGCTTAAGTTAGTAAAAGGGCAAATCAATGTCGAAGTTGATGGTTCAAATCAACCCGCTAAGGATGGCGAACAACTCCCTAAAGGTGCTGTGCTCCATATTGGCGAAAACGCAACCTATGAAATTACCTTCGATGATGGCACTAAGCTATCAAATGAAGTCGCGCCCAGCGAAACTACTGCAGCAGCCTCTGGCACGGCTAACGAAGCAGCCCTAGATGAAATTCAAGCATTACAAGATCTTATTGCATCCGGTGAAGACCCAACTCAGAACCTACCAGAAACCGCAGCAGGCAACACACCAGGCAGTGATGGTAACTCGGGCTATGTCATTCTAGCCCGTAGCGGCACAGAAACCATTGCAGCTTCAGGCTACTCAACAAGCGGCCAAGCACTGACTGGAACGACGGTTAATATTCCACAATTCACCATTGCAGCAGACTCACCTTCAGCACTTGCTAATGACAGCAACACTTCCTATGAAGATACTGTAGCGACTGGCAATGTGCTCGATAACGACACTGATGTGGATTCCACTCTAAGTGTTGTGAGCTTCGAAATCAGCGGTACCACCTACGCAGCAGGCACAGAAGTGACTCTCGAAGGTGGTGTTTTAATTTTAAATATCGATGGTTCTTACACCTTCACGCCGAATGAAAACTGGAATGGCCAAGTACCTGTCATTACCTACACAACCAACACGGGCTCAACAGCAACGCTAACTATTAATGTTAACCCTGTCGACGATCCTTCCATCCTTGCAAATGACAGCGCCACAGTTGCAGAAGATACTGTAGCTACAGGCAATGTGCTTGATAATGATTCCGATATCGACAGCACCCTTTCCGTTGTCAGCTTCACTGTGAATGGCGATACCGTTACCGCAGGCACCACTGTTTCCTTAGAAGGTGGCAGCTTAGTCATCAATGCCGATGGTTCTTACACCTTCACACCCAATGCCAACTGGAATGGCCAAGTTCCTGTCATTACCTACACCACTAACACTGGTTCAACAGCCACATTAACCATTAATGTGACCCCTGTTGATGATCCTTCCATCCTTGCAAATGACAGCGCCACAGTTGCAGAAGATACCGTAGCTACAGGCAATGTGCTTGATAATGATTCCGATATCGACAGCACCCTGTCCGTAGTCAGCTTCACTGTGAATGGCGATACCGTTACCGCAGGCACCACGGTCGCCTTAGAAGGCGGCAGCTTAGTCATCAATGCCGATGGCTCTTATACTTTCACGCCGAATGAAAACTGGAATGGCACGGTGCCGGTTATCACTTACACCACAAATACCGGCTCAACCGCCACATTAACCATTAATGTCACCCCAGTTGATGACCCGGTCGATGCAAAGGATGACGAGTACACCGTCAACGAAGATGGCTCCGTCAGCATTAACCTGCTCAGCAACGATATCGCCCTCGATGGTGGCTTAGCGATTAAGTCTATCAATGGCGTGACCTTGACCGGTCTCGCACAGAACATCGCYGTGAGCAACGGCACCGTGGTGATTGCCGCCGACGGCAGCATGACCTTTGTGCCTAATGCCAACTTCAACGGCAACATCAGCTTTGACTATGTGGCGACCGATGCCGATGGCGATATCGACACGGCCACCGTTAGCATCAACGTGAACAGCGTTGATGACCCGGTCGATGCAAAGGATGACGAGTACACCGTCAACGAAGATGGCTCCGTCAGCATTAACCTGCTCAGCAACGATATCGCCCTCGATGGTGGCTTAGCGATTAAGTCTATCAATGGCGTGACCTTGACCGGTCTCGCACAGAACATCGCCGTGAGCAACGGCACCGTGGTGATTGCCGCCGACGGCAGCATGACCTTTGTGCCTAATGCCAACTTCAACGGCAACATCAGCTTTGACTATGTGGCGACCGATGCCGATGGCGATATCGACACGGCCACCGTTAGCATCAACGTGAACAGCGTTGATGACAACGTTACAATTGTAAATACAGTGGGCCCATTAAATGTCTACGAGTCAGCATTAATAAATGGCACCGGAAGCCCCAGCTCAGGGCAAGTGTCTGCGCAAGGTAATATGACTATTACTGCCAATGATGGACTTAACAGAATAGAAATAACCAATTCAGCTGGCGTAACTTCAACATTAACCCTCGCGGCGTTAATGGCTGCGACATTCTCAACACCAATAGTCATTGCAGGAGCTGATGGCACGCTTTACATCACGGGCTATAACAATGGTTCATTAGAATACACTTATGCATTAACAAGTGCACAGACACACTCCTCTCAAGGTAATGATACTCTCAATGACAACTTCTTAGTTAAAGTCATTGATACTGATGGTGATACTGCAACATCGACAATAACAACAGCTATCCACGACGATATCGGCACTGCAATCGATGATAGTAATAGTGTAGATATTACTGTTGACTCGTTCATTGTGTCCGGTATAGAGGCAAGTTGGAGTTCAAGTCGAGTCACTGGAGGTACTAACATAAAGACATTTGATGGAGACTGGAACACTGGTGGAGAAGATAATGACTCAGCGAGAGATCAGCTTCGCTGGGGAACAACTGATAATAGTAAACAATCGGGTTATGGTTTCATGGATAATGATGCCGCGCTTAACGGTCAACTAGCCCTAAACCAAGATATTATTCTGGGTACATTTACTCACTACAACTACCCTATTGATTCAGGTACAGCAATAACTGCTGCATCAATGCAAATTACATTTAGTGTTACTGATGCATACGGAGTGACTACACCAGTTACGTTAATGCTCAACTTCAGTCACAATGAAACACCTAACTCCAGTGACCCAATGGCATCACGTGACATAGTTACTGTGGGACAAACGAGTGTAACCTTTAACTATCAAGGACAAGTTTATACAGTTCAGGTTATTGGATTTAAAGATGTAAATGGTCAACTTGTCACCTCAATTTATACAAATGAAAATGCTGCAACTAGTTATGAGTTAGTTGTTCGCATGGTTGCTGGCACTGGTTATACACTTCCTCATTGTGATGGTAACGTACTCACCAATGATGTAACTGGGGCCGACTCAGGGCTAATCATTATAGGGGCCGCCGCTGGCGATCACACTAATACAGGTGTAGCAGGGAATATAGGAATTAGCATTGTTGGACTATATGGCACTTTAACTCTTGATGCTAACGGTAACTATCACTATCAAATAACAGCAAATGCTAGTGATGTACCTTCTGGTGCAGTTGAAACATTTACTTATACTATGCGCGATGCCGATGGTGATAAGTCTAGTGCCACGTTGACTATTAGTGTCAATCCTGTCGATGGCAATGGAGTTCCAGTAGCAGATTCTAATCACATAACAACTGAAGGGGCAACACTCAACGATACATTTATTGTCATTAACGGAGAAAATGGCACAAACCAAAATCAATTAAATGTTAACTTTGGCGGCAACAAAGCTGGTGTAATAACAAATCAAAGTGGTAATGATATTATCACCAGTGGAGCAAACTTAACGAGTTACAGTACAAGCAACAAACAAGTTGTTAGTAGTGGTGATGGTAATGACCATATTGAAACAGGTAAGGGCGATGATGTTATCTATGCAGGCAAAACAGGAGCAACTGGATTTGGTTCTGATGACTCTTTACAATTATCTATCAGTGATATTTTATCACACCATATTATGTCAGGTGGCTTATCGACCATAGTTGATAGCGATGGCTTGTTGCTCGCAAATGATGTCGCATCTAAACAAGCGGACATAGTCAATGGTGGTAGTGGTAACGACCGAATTTATGGACAATCTGGATCAGACATTCTTTATGGGCATACTGGCGACGATTATATTGATGGCGGTACCCATAACGATGGAATTCGTGGCGGAGAAGGAAATGATACATTAATTGGCGGACTAGGTGATGATGTGTTGAGAGGTGATTCAGGTAGCGATACCTTCGTTTGGAATAAAGGAGAATATGGAACAGACCATATCACTGACTTTAATATCCATGAAGATAAATTGGATTTAAGCGATTTACTCCAAGGTGAAAGTAACAACACACTACATAGTTATTTAAACTTTAGCTTAGTTAGTGGTTCAACTGTGATTGATATCGATGGCAATAAAGACGGTGTGTTTGAGCAGCATATCGTTCTTGACGGTGTTGATTTGTATAGTGCGTATAACACTACAACAGAGACTGGCATTATTAATGGCCTACTAGGTACTAATGGCAGCGGTCCGTTAATTGTTGATACTCAGCCAGTCACACCAGAACTAAGTCCAGGTCTTGCACCATTGAATAGCAATGAGCAGCATAATATCCCTTAGATAAAATCGTTTGGATGGCCTATAGAAATATAGGCCATCATGACCGATACTTGCATAACCATATAAAAATCCAAAGGATAAGTAATTAGGTGTCAGCTGCAGCTTCTGAAAAAATTGATCAATGGACCATTTCAGCCTCACAAAGAGTGTTAGTGGATCCTTTGCTGGATTGTTTAGTGTTACTCACTGAGCATTTTGGCAATCCGTGCTCGAGCGATTCGCTTGCGGCAGGTTTACCCTTGTCAGGTACCGTGTTATCACCCGACTTATTGCCTCAGGCAGCTTCAAGAGCGGGTCTAGCGGCTAAGCTGTCTCGAAAAGGCTTAAACGAAGTATCACCTATATTGCTCCCCTGTATTTTATTATTAAAAGACAAAAAAGCCTGTATATTGCGAGAACTTGATGTTGCATCAGATAAAGCAATTATTCAATTACCCGAGACGGGCGGTGAAGAGACACTGACAATTGAGTCACTCGAAGCCTTATATGTGGGATATTTATTCTTAGTCAAACAAGAATACCGTGGCGACATGGGCTTCGATGTTTATCTACACGATAATAAAACCCACTGGTTAGTACAAACCCTCAAAGATTCAGCACCCATTTATCGTGATGCATTAATCGCTTCTGTATTGGTGAATTTATTCGCCTTAGTTTCACCGTTATTTATTATGAATGTGTATGACAAAGTCGTCCCAAACCTCGCCTTTGAATCCCTTTGGGTTTTAGCGATTGGTGCGGCGATTGCTTATATGTTCGATCTTATAATGCGGCAACTTAGAAGTTACCTCATCGATGTTGCAGGAAAAAAAGTAGATATTATTGTGTCTTCGCAACTTTTTGCTAAAGCGATAGGTATTCCCCTAGAAAAACGTTCTCCTAGTATCGGCGGCATGGCGAAACAGTTAGGTGAATTCGATAATATTCGTGAAATTTTAACTTCGGCAACGATCACAACTTTAGTCGATCTCCCCTTCGCGATATTTTTCTTAATCATTATTTTTATTGTCGCTGGTGATCTCGCTATAGTTCCAGTCATTGGCGGCATCATCATTATTGGCTTCACGCTTTATATTCAACCTAAACTCAAAGCGGCAATCGAAGAAGGCAATAAATTTTCAAGCTTAAAACATGGGCATTTAATCGAGAGCTTATCAGCGCTAGAGTCAATTAAAGCTAATGGTGCTGAAGGAATTGTGCAAAAAAGCTGGCAACAGATGATAGGCCACAGTGCAAACTGGCAATTAAGGTCAAAAAAGCTCTCCAACTCTGTATCGAACGTGGCGAACTTTACGGTGCAATTTACCGTTGTCTGCGTGGTGATTTTGGGCGTTTATCGAGTGGCTGATAATGCGATATCTATGGGCGGAATTATTGCTGCGGTCATGCTATCGAGCCGCGCCATTTCACCTATGGCACAACTTGCAGGCCTGATGACTAGAGCAAACCACACAGCCAGTGCACTACGCCAACTGAATGAAATCATGACTCAAGAAGATGAGTTTGAAAATAAAGGACATTTAGTTAGCAAACAAAGACTCATAGGCAAGATCAATGCTGACCATGTTGGTTTTAGTTATCCAGGTTCTGAAAAGCCTGTACTGCATCCGATGTCGCTAACGATTAATCCTGGCGAACGCATTGCCATTATCGGTCGAAATGGTTCAGGTAAAAGTACGCTAGCTAAGCTACTGGTCGGGCTATTTCAACCCACGGCAGGAAGCTTGCGCTACGACGGTTTAGACTCAGCACAGATTCATCCGAGTGATTTACGTCGTAATTTTGGCTACTTACCCCAAGATGTCACCCTATTCCATGGTTCTATTCGCGACAATATTTTATTTGGTACACGTCAAGTCACTGAACATCAACTCATCCGCGCGGTACAGCTTTCTGGTGTGAGTCAATTCACCAACCTAGAAGCAGAAGGCCTAGACCAACAGGTCGGCGAAGGCGGCATGTCACTCAGTCGCGGACAAAGACAAACTGTCGCTCTTGCTCGCGCCACACTTAATGATCCCCCAGTGTTACTGATGGATGAGCCTACGGCGAGTTTAGATGCTCGCGCTGAACAACAATTTATTCGTTCAATGCAAAATGTCAGCAAAGATAGAACGTTAATTCTTATTACCCACAAGATGCATTTATTGCAACTCGTCGACCGCATTATTGTACTTGAACGCGGCCATGTGGTTGCCGATGGACCTAAAGCAGAAGTGCTAGAAAAACTCAATTTTGGCCTAGTGAACGGAGAGGCTAAAAGATGAGTAAACATTTAACAACAAACGACTTAGACATGGTTGATGATGTCTATGGCGCCATGATGACAGACGCTCCCAGCGGACACAGATTAATCATATGGGCACTTGCTGCTATGGTAGCGTGTTTTTTACTGTGGGCGGGGTTTGCTCAATTAGATAAGGTTACTACTGGAACGGGAAAAGTGATTCCTTCATCACAAGTTCAAGTTATCCAAAGTCTAGATGGCGGCATAATGCAAGAACTCTACGTTCAAGAAGGTGAGATAGTCACAAAAGGGCAGCCTTTAGTGCGTATTGATGATACCCGCTTTCGCTCCGACTTTGCTCAACAAGAGCAAGAGGTTTATGGCTTAAAAACCAATGCTATCCGCATGCGTGCCGAACTCGACAGCATTCTCATATCAGACATGACATCAGACTGGCGCGAGCAAGTGCTCGTTACTAAAAAAGCCTTGGTATTTCCTGAGAGCATCATTACCGCGGAACCCGCCTTAGTGAAAAGACAACAAGAGGAATACAACGGACGCTTAGATAACTTAAGTAACCAACTTGAGATCCTCGTACGTCAAATTCAACAAAGACAGCAAGAAATTGATGATCTCGCCTCTAAAACAACGACATTAACGACGAGCATGCAGCTAATATCCCGCGAGCTTGAACTCACTCGACCTTTAGCCAAAAAAGGTATTGTTCCTGAAGTTGAGTTACTCAAACTCGAACGCACGGTAAACGACTTGCAAGGTGAATTGAATTCAATGCGTTTACTCCGCCCTAAAGTAAAAGCGGCATTAGATGAGGCTATCTTAAAACGCCGTGAAGCCGTATTTGTTTACGCTGCAGAGCTGCGCGCGCAGCTCAATGAAACTCAAACCCGCCTCTCTCGCATGAATGAAGCACAAGTTGGCGCGCAGGATAAAGTCAGTAAGGCGATTATCACCTCCCCTGTTAATGGCACCATTAAAACCACACATATCAATACACTGGGTGGTGTAGTGCAACCTGGGATCGATATTATCGAGATAGTACCGTCGGAAGATCAACTGCTGATAGAAACTAAAATCTTGCCTAAAGATATCGCTTTCTTACATCCAGGATTACCCGCCGTAGTAAAAATTACCGCCTATGATTTTACCCGCTATGGCGGCCTTAAAGGAACTGTCGAACATATTAGTGCCGACACTTCTCAAGATGAAGAAGGCAATAGCTACTATCTCATCAGAGTTAGAACTGCAGAATCTAGTTTAACCAAAAACGATGGCACACAGATGCCAATTATTCCGGGAATGTTAACTTCAGTTGACGTTATCACGGGGCAAAGATCCATACTTGAGTACATTTTAAATCCAATTTTAAGGGCTAAGGACACAGCGCTCAGAGAGCACTAAGCCTTTTTTTTATAAACCGGGAGGTTGGTCATGAAGACTTCAGCAATACGACAATTTCAATGTTCAAAGATAGCCATAGTGCTGTCATTAATCCTGTTACCTTTATCGGCTCAAAGTCAGACGTTAGAACAAGCCGTTGCACATACGCTAGATACAAACCCAGATTTACGAGTGGCCTTCAACCGCTTTAAAGCGCGAGAAGAACAAGTTAATCAAGCGATAGCAGGCTATATGCCAACTATTGATGTCAATGGTGGCTACGGTTATGAACAAACCGACAGCGTATCGACACGTAGACGACCCAATATCGGCGAAGTCGATAGCAAAGGGGTGGCTGAATTAAATCCCGGAGAGTTTGGTGTTAGCATAAAACAAATGCTTTTCGATGGTTTCTACACCAGCAGTGAAGTTGATCGTTATAGCTTTGAAGCTAGCGCAGACCAATGGGCACTGCTTGCTGCAGCTGAAGATATGGCACTCGATGTCAGTAAAGTCTATCTCAACTATTTACGCACCGATGAAGTGTTAAAATTAGCCGAGAAAAACCTTAACAGCCATAAAGAAATTTATGACCAGATTAAACAACGTACTGACTCAGGTTTAGGCTCAATCGCAGATCTATCCCAAATCTCGGGACGTTTGGCGCGTGCTAATGCTAACGTTATTTCTGCTCGCAACAATTTACTTGATGCAAAAGCACAGTACGTCAAAATTGTAGCAGCGGCACCAGCAGACTTAATATTACCAGTGCCAGATGCAGACATGCTGCCAAAGGATCTTAGCTCTGGCATTATTTCTGCGCAAGAGAATCACCCCATACTCAAATCTGCAGCAAACGATATTAGTGCCGCTGAAAATGAACGCTCTTCAGTACAATCCAATTACTATCCTCAGGTTTCTTTAGAACTTAATGGTAACTGGAATAACGATATCAGCGGCGAAGATGGAATATCAGGTGCTGGTGCTTTCCGCAGTGATGTGGGTGGCCATAGTAACGATCTCGTCGCCATGGTGAGGGTGAGATACAACTTATTTGCGGGGGGTAAAGATCTTGCCCGTGAAAAAGAAACTGCTTACAAGTTAGGTGAAGCGAAAGAAATCCGCCAACGTGCCCAACGTGAAGTTGTTGAAGGGGTAAACCTAGCTTGGAACGCATTTGAAATGCTAGCGCCGCAAAAACAATATATTCGCGATCATGTCGTGGCCGCAAAGGATACTCAAACAGCCTATGCACAACAGTTCAACTTAGGCCAACGCAGTTTACTCGACTTATTAGATACCGAAAATGAACTCTTCGAGGCGCGTAAAGACTACTTACAAGCTGAATATGATGAAGTTATTGCTAAGTATCGCGTGCTCAATTCTACAGGGCGATTATTAGACTCACTTAAAGTGACTAGACCTGATGCGTGGCGCGGAGAGCGCAATTATGAAGGAGGAGCTAACAAATGAAAACTCTCACATTTTTTCTAAGTGTCACTCTTTTAGCTGGTTGTTCGATGCGCGATACGGTTAATATTGACGAAATGGTCACAACTCAAACCTATGATCTATCTGATAAAGATAGCGATGGTGTCATTGAAGCCCGTGAACGCTGCAACGACACCGCCCAAGGGGCAGGTATTGATAACTATGGCTGTGGCAAAATAAAAGCGATTAACGAGCGAAAGGAAATAAATATTTTATTCCCGAATGACTCTGCTTATATTGCGCCTGAGTACTATCCTCAAATTGAAGAGGTGGCTATTTTTCTACGTCAGTATCCAACGACCAAAGTGACTATCGAAGGTCACACGAGTCGCACAGGAACCGATGAACGAAATACAGTATTATCTCAAGAACGTGCAAATGCTGTCACCGCAGTACTGGCTGAACGCTTTAGTATTGATAGAAGTCGATTAACTGCTATTGGATATGGTTCTAGCCGCCCAATTGTTTTAGAACAGACGCCAGAAGCAGAAATTCGTAACCGTCGCGTTGTTGCAGAAGTCACTGGTGATGATACGGCAGCAGACATGAAATGGACAATTTACTCGGTCGATGACAACTCAAAATAAAGGACTAACACATTAGGTTATGAACGGCAGACTTGATTATAAAGATTCATTATTGCGAGTCTGCCGCTTTAGCCTAATAGCGTCAGCCTTAGGCATATGTTGCCTATATGCGGCCCCCACACAAAACCTTGATGAAGTGAAGATAACTTCAACCCTAGAAAAACATTACGGCGAACGTGCTGGAATGCGAGCAAGGGCTTGGTTCAAAGTGTTATCGGAAGCGAGTACGCTAGATGAAAAAGAAAAGTTATTGAAGGTGAATAACTTTTTTAATTTATTCCGTTTTGTGGATGACAGTAAATTATGGGGAGACTCGAATTATTGGGCAACGCCGATGGAGTTTATTGGTGTGAATGGCGGTGATTGCGAAGACTTTTCGATCGCAAAGTACTTCACTCTACTCCAACTTGGTGTTCAAGAGGACAAGATGCGGATCACTATGGTTAAAGCCACAACGGTTAATCAATACCACATGGTATTGGCTTACTATGAAACACCATCATCAATTCCTTTAGTGCTCGATAATCTTGACCATGAAATAAAACCCGCCACAAAAAGAAAAGATCTACTGCCTGTTTATAGCTTTAACGGTAAACAGTTATGGCTCAATAAAGAGCAAGGTCGAGGCGTACTGGCAGGGTCCTCAAAACGATTAGAAAAATGGAACGATCTTAACCATAGATTAGGTGTTGACCGTCTTAGGCAACCAAAATTAAAACTGGAGTAGCACCAAAAATGACACTGTTTAGACAGATTTATTCGCTGCTTTTTAGCCTATTCTTGCTTGTAGTTGCAAGCCTTGGCTATGTGCAATTCACTGAGACTCAAAGCTTTTTAACAAAGCAAATGGAGTCCGATCTAAACAATGCCAGCACTTCACTCGGTCTAATGCTTACCCCAGCACTCGAAGCCGGCGATACCGCAGCGGCAGAAACCTTAGTGAATGTTATTTTTGAAGGTGGTTACTATCAAAATGTAAAATTGACTTGGATGGTTGATGGTAAGCAACAAGAGTGGAATAATCCTTTAAAAATTGAAGATGTCCCTCAATGGTTTATCAATCTAGATCTGTTTAAAACCATAAAAAAACAAAGCACTATCACCTCGGGTTGGCTGCAGCTAGCACAGCTTGAAATCACTGCTCATCCTGGTTTTGGTTATCATGAACTATGGCGAATCATGTCCAATACCATCATCGCCTTCTCACTACTTTTTCTCGTTGCTATTTTTACAGCAAGAGTAGGCTTAACATGGATATTGAAACCTCTCCACACCCTGTCTGAACACGCGAAAAGTATCGCAGCACGCCAATTTGGTCCAGACATGGCACTACCCAAAACAACCGAATTAAAAGACTTAGTGACTGCATTTAACAGCATGTCAGCTCAATTGAAACAAGTGTTCCATTCTCTTGACGAAGAGGTTGGCGCGTTACGTAAGAAGAATCTTGTCGATCCCGCGTCAGGCCTGCCTAACCGCCAATATGTAGTAAGTCGTTTAAATGGTTGGTTAAGTGAACCTAGCAGCGGTGCTTTATTCCTCGCCAAACTCGACTGGCTCGAAGAAGTGCACAGTAAATATGGCTATCAAGTCCGAGATGAAACCATACGGATCCTCGCAGAAAAGTTTCAACAGCAATTAAACGAAATAACGCCTTCGGTCATAGGACGTATTGCCGCCTATGAATTTGCATTTTTAGTGACCGATGTTGAACACGATCAGATCAGCAAATATTTACAAACACTTATCCGTACCATCAATCAAGAAATGTCAAAAGCAGGCTGTAAGCCCAACGAAGACTTTGCTATCGGTATTGCGGAACGTATTGGGCAAATGAATGTGTCGGATATTTTGGCCCAAGCCGACAATGCCCTTCAAAAAGCATTACAAGAAAATAAAACCTTCCACTGGTTTGAAACCACAGAGCAGCAATTATTCACCCGCGAGCAATGGCGCGATAACCTCAGCCATGCCATCAGCAATAAGAAGTTTAAGTTTAGATGGCAACCCATCCAATTTTGCGATGGTGATGGCATAGCGCAACGGGAATTGTATTGCCAATTAGAGCTTGGCGATCAACTCACCCATGCAGGGCAATTTATGCCGTATATCGAGTTATTATCACTTGGTGCCTTACTCGATAAATGCTTAATTGAAACTGTGTACGAGCAAAAACTGCTCGAGCGGAGCTATGAACCGCTCGCAATTAACTTAACCCACCAAAGTATTAACGATCCTCAGTTCCATGAGTGGCTAAATCAATTTTTGCGAAGTGCCACATTTATTGAGCGTATCTGCTTCGAAATCCCTGAGGCTGGTGTTTATAGTGATCTTAAGTCATGCCAGCACTTATGTAACATCATTCGCGATAACGGTGCTAAGTTTGGTATTGACCACTTTGGTCGTCAGTTTGGCTCTATGTCTTATCTACAGGAATTAAGACCTAGCTATGTCAAGCTGGATCAATCCTTCGCCTACTATGATGAGACACACCACAACAGCGAATTGTGCCGCGCCCTAATCAACGTAGCAAAAGGATTGAACATTCAAGTCATAGTGACGGGTATTCAAGAAAAAGCTCAGCTAGAACGTTTTAACGAGCTTAGAACAGATGCCTATCAAGGCTTTATCGCCCCGCCAGTGAATCTTGACTAAGCCGTATTATTAAGAAGTGATGTTTGCAAACAAAAAGCTCCGTAAGGAGCTTTTTGTTTTTCTACGGTTGAGTGACTATGCCGATACAGTTCTGCTCTGCCAGGTGTAAATAAGAACTGTGGCCAACTTCTATACTCATTGAGAATACGCTATCAAGCGACAACAAACATGATAATGCCAGTGAGTAAGTTCCATTTCGCCAATGCAAAAAAGCCTCAGTATATTCATTAATGAATGCTGAGGCTTTTCTACTTATTTGGTCGGTGATAGAGGATTCGAACCTCTGACCCTCTGGTCCCAAACCAGATGCGCTACCGGACTGCGCTAATCACCGTAAATTTTGCACTATTGTTTACATACGCTTAGAGGGTTCACCCTCTTGTCCACTTTCATCCAAAACATCTTGATGCGTTATCGGACTGCGCTAATCACTGTAAACATTAACTATTTACTTAACTTACATTAAGCTCGCTAGTCACGCGAAGAATTTGGTCGGTGATAGAGGATTCGAACCTCTGACCCTCTGGTCCCAAACCAGATGCGCTACCGGACTGCGCTAATCACCGAGAATGAAAATCTTTATATCAAAGTAAATGAATGGGGTGACTGATGGGGCTCGAACCCACGACAACCGGAATCACAATCCGGGACTCTACCAACTGAGCTACAATCACCACTGATTTTCACTTACTTTGCTAACCTTAAAGCTCACAACTCTGTTCGGAAGTGGTGCGCCCAAAAGGATTCGAACCTTCGGCCTCACCCTCCGGAGGGGTGCGCTCTATCCAGCTGAGCTATGGGCGCTCGCCTTGGTTAGCGCCGCATATACTAGGGTCAAATCCCCTTTGAGTCTATAGCTGTTTTGCACTTTTTTTACTGACTGCTCAAGTTTTATCACATTAGCTGACTTTTAAAGCGGAATGCAGCCAAAATATGACTTGGATGTTACAGTATTTCATGCTAATTATAGACTTTGGTAAAAGCAAACATATATTTAACTAGTGAGTATCATGTTTAAGGATGAAGATGAAACTGGCCAGCCGCGTGTGAGTGAAATGGAACGCTTACGCAAAAAAATTATTCGCTTAAAACAATTAGCGCATAAATATAAGCATGCTGAGATCATTCAAAACGCATTACTCGAAATATCCAATATTGCGACTCATGCTTCTTCACTCGAAGAATTCTATGTTGGCGTACATAGCCATCTAAAACAGCTCATTCCCGCTGATAATTTTTTTATTTCAACCCTGGATACTCACACAGGTGAACTCGCCATCCCCTTTTTCGCTGATGAGAAAGATGCCCATCCAGCGGAGCTTTATCCTGAACAATCACTATCTACATTATTACAGCAAGGATTAACAGGCTACGTACTCAGAACTGGGAAAGCTTTGTTGTGTAACAATGACACAGTCAATGAACTGATTGCCGCTGGAGAAATTGTTAATTTAGGTTCTCCCTGTCATCTGTGGCTGGGCGTGCCCATCAAACAAGATGACATAGTAACGGGTGTGTTAGTGGTGCAAACCTATGACACAAACATCAGTTATGGTGAAATCGAACTCGAGTTAATGACGTTCATTTGTCACCATATTGCTGGGGTCATGGAACGGCTAAAACATCAAGAACAATTAGAACAAGCTATCCAGCAAAGGACAAAAGAACTCAGCCAAGCCTACGATAAGTTAAAACTAGAAGTCTATGAACGGCGTAGAGCTGAACGCTTACAAAAATCACTGTTCGAAATCGCCGAGCTAGCAAGTTCCAGTGCAGACAACCCAGACTTTTATGCCCAATTGCATAATGTTATTCGACACCTCATTCCCGCCAACAATTGCTATATCGCGCTTTTGGATGACACAGAAACCCACCTCACGTTTCCTTTTTATGTATCGCAATTAGCCAATAAGCACCCTGGCACTCGGCCGCTACAAGACGGCTTAACCGAATATGTGCTCAAACATAAGCGCCCACTATTGCTAGATCAAAGCAGTATCAATGCATTAATTGCCTCTGGTGAGCTATATTCCCAAGCGCCAGCGTTAAATCATACTCAAACCATGCATCAGTGGATCGGAATCCCGCTTTTTATCCATGATCAAGTTCGTGGTGCGTTAACGATTTACAGTTTTAGCATGACACAGAATTACCAAGTTAAAGACTTAGAATTACTGACATTTGTATCACAACATATAGGCTCGGCTATCGAGAAAAAGCTGTCCGCTGAGTCCTTACAACGCAGTTATGAAGAGCTAGAAGAAAAGGTTATTGATCGTACCAAAGCGTTAGCCGAACTGAATAAAAGTCTTGAGAAAGAAATTCAACAACGCCGCAGTATGGAAGCCAAGCTAGTTCACGATGCCAAACATGACGCACTTACAGGCCTGCCTAATCGCGCTATGTTTATGGAGCGTTTATCTCAAGCGATCAAGCATGTTCGTCGCCATAGCTTAGAACAGTTTGCCCTGCTGTTTATCGACCTCGACCGCTTCAAACAGATTAACGACACTATGGGACACCTAGAGGGTGATAAATTCTTAATTGAGACGGCAAGCCGACTCAAGTCCTGCATTCGTGATAACGACACCTTAGCGCGACTCGGTGGCGATGAGTTTGTGATACTGCTCGATAGCATTAACAACATCAACGACGCGAAAGATATATCAGAAAGAGTGATCCAAAAAATATCCCAGCCCTATCGACTTGGCACAATGGAATTTAGTTCTGGAGCCAGTATCGGTATCACCATCAGTGGCAAACACAGAATCGATACCAGTGAATCTATGTTACGTAATGCAGATACTGCCATGTATCAGGCGAAAGCCAATGGTAAAGGTTGCTATGTTATTTTTGATGATAACGCCCAACATCAGGCCATGCAGGATGTCGAGTTAGAAACTGAATTTAGACATGCATTACACCATGCTGAAATACAGCTTAGTTACTTACCAGTAGTCAATTTTAAAACAGGTCAAGTGCATGCATTAGAAAGCCGCCTGTTCTGGCAACATCCGCAGCGTGGGCTCTTACAGCAGGAACAACTTAGCACGCTTGCTGAACAGTCACACCTTACCGTTGAGCTCGATAAATATACGATCAGCATCATAGATAGCAGCTATCCCCAACTCCTCAAGCAATATGATGTATCTGTTGAATTACATGTCATGCTTTCGAGCCAACATCTCAAGCATAAGCATGTACTGCGCAGTTTGAAAAACACTCTCAAGCAAACCCAGTTAAACCTGAGCCATTTGTGGTTATTCTTCAATGAAAAAGCCCTAGTGCAGGAAACTGAAAATCATATCAATGGCTTTGAATTGTTGCAGAAGCTCGGGGTGAAACTCGGCATCAGCCAGTACGGTAGCGGCTATAGTGCATTAAATAGCTTATTGTTTCTGCCGATAAAAGGCTTAAAACTCGATGCCAACCTCACCAAACAAATACAAGGCGAGCAACAGCTTAAGTTAATGTCTGCCTATCAAAAAACGGCATCAACCTTAGAGCTTCAAACCTTTGTCGATGGCATTGATAACCCTGAACAAAAACGTATCTTCAGTGAACTGGGTTATCAACTGGGTCAGGGGGCAGCTTTAGCCGACACTTTTACCTTATGTGAAACCCAACCACAGATCTGTGCTCAGCTCGAATATGCCTAGTAAAAAATAAGTAGCTGATTTAAAAGAATAGTAAGCGAAACCGCTCGCTATTTTTTAAACATGTCTCTTAAGCTAGAAATATTTGCCCGCCCCGTTTGCATCCGCTCCTGCTCCGTTTGTTGTGGCTTACGGTTTTCCCACACCACATCATCTTGAGGTAACTCAAGTAAGAAACGGCTTGGCTCACAACGCATGGTTTCACCAAATTGGCGCCTTTCGCGGCAGAGAGTGAACCAAAGCTCTCGTTGAGCTCGAGTGATACCCACATACGCCAACCGACGCTCCTCATCGACGTTATCTTCGTCTATGCTGGTTTGATGGGGCAAGATACGCTCTTCTACTCCAACCATAAACACGAAGGGAAACTCTAAGCCCTTAGAAGCATGCAAGGTCATCAACTGCACCTGATCGCCACCTTCATCTTCACTATTGCGCTCCATCATGTCCCTGAGCGTCAATCGAGTCACCACCTCTGGCAAGGTCATAGGCTCATCTAACTCATCACCCGCGAGCATCTCAGTCACCCAACGGTAAAGCTCTGAGATATTCTTCATCCGCATTTCAGCGGCCTTGGCACTGGTGCTGGTTTCGTATAAATAATCTTCATAATTGATCTTACGGATCAAATGCTTCACCGCCTCGACGGGTTCACCACGTTCGGCATGCTCCCCAGTCTCCACGATAAAACGACCAAACTGATACAAAGATGACATAGCCGCAGGCGGTAAATGATGATTCAGTTCAGGCTCAAAAATCGCCGCAAACATAGAAATATGCTTCTCGTTGGCAAAATTACCTAAACGCTCTAAGGTTGATGGACCTATGCCACGTTTAGGCAAATTAACGATGCGCAGGAAAGCATTATCGTCATCGGGATTCACCACGAGCTTTAGATAGCCCATAATGTCTTTAATTTCAGCACGAGCAAAAAATGACGTACCACCACTCAATTTATAAGGAATACGGTTCGTCATCAGTGCGCGTTCGAGTAACCGTGATTGATGGTTGCCCCGATACAAAATCGCATAATCGCCAAACTGAGTACGGCCGACAAACTTGTGCCGCACAATTTCGGCAACAACACGTTCAGCCTCTTGCTCCTCATTGGCGGCAAACAGCACCCGCAACGGCTCACCATAGGCAAGCTCGCTAAACAGGGCTTTATCATAAACATGGGGATTATTCGCGATAAGAATGTTCGCAGCCCGTAGGATCCGCTGGCTAGAACGGTAGTTCTGCTCCAGTTTAATCAGCTTAAGCTGTGGAAAATCTTTACCCAATAACACGAGGTTTTGTGGCTTAGCACCACGCCATGAATAGATAGACTGATCGTCGTCCCCCACCACAGTAAAGCGCGCCCGCTCACCCACTAACAGCTTGACCATTTCATATTGGCTGGTATTAGTATCTTGATATTCGTCCACCAGCAAATATTGGATCTTGGTTTGCCAGCGCGTCCGCACTTCTTCATGGTGGCGTAACAATAAGGTTGGCATCAGAATCAAATCGTCAAAATCTAAAGCGTTATAGGCTTTCATATGTTGAGCATAACGCTGATACAACATAGCAAATAAGTGCTGTTGCTCATCTTTAGCGATTTTGCGCGCCTGATCGGGAATAATTAAGCCACCCTTCCAGTTTGAAATGGTACTGGCGAGTGCCTTGAGTAAATCTTTATCTTCATCCAACTCGTCTTGGGTTAACTCTTTGAGCAGTGCCAAGGTATCTTGATCATCAAACAGCGAAAAGCCTGGCTTTAAGCCTAAGACCTTATGCTCGCGTTTAATGATCTCAAGCCCTAAGGTGTGGAAGGTTGAAATCCACAATCCTCTGGCCTCTTTGCGTCCCATGGACTGAGCGACCCGCTCTTTCATCTCACGGGCAGCCTTGTTGGTGAAGGTCACCGCCGCAATATTACGCGCCTTATAGCCACACTTTTCGACCAAGTAAGCGATTTTATTGATAATGACGCGCGTTTTACCACTACCCGCACCCGCCAATACTAGGCAAGGGCCTGAAACATAATGAACAGCATCGTTTTGGGCGGGATTGAGTTTCATCTTTGCGCAATATCCAAACAAGTCGACAGAAAGGGATGGGATCATAGCAGAATCGACAGTTTTAAGGCTAACAAATCCCCGCTTAGGTTGAGCAGAACTCAACTCTGTAGATAAGCCTCTCCGTGATATAAACCCCAACAACAGCCAACTAAAGTGTTCACGCGTCTGCTTTACTTTTGAAAGCTAACGTACTGAGTTACAATCGAGCTATTCAGTAAAGAGGCGGACAAGATTATGATCAATCCAAAGAAAATCGAAGAAATGGCGAAACAATTGAGCGAAAGTTTGCCCAGCGGTCTAAAGCAATTTGCCGGTGAATTTGAAGAGCGCAGTAAGCAAGTACTGCAAAATCAATTGCTCAAGTTAGATATGGTTTCCCGTGAAGAATTTGATGTGCAGCAACATGTACTACTGAAAACCCGCGAAAAATTAGAAGCCCTACAAGCTCAAGTCAATGAGTTAGAAAAAAAGCTCAACGCGGCGGGCTAACTTATCATGCATGTTTGAAAGAGCACAGTTAGCGATAGCGCAGCTGTGCTTTTTTGTTTTTAACACTTCAAGCATTGAGTCACTTGGGGAAATAATGCAACAACTCGCCAGCTATATCCTTGCTATTGAAGGCTATCCAAGCCCTGTCTACGTGGTAAGCCAATCAAACGAGCAGCAAACCTATCACGATGATAATGTGGAGATTCGTGAGTCCATAACGCTTTATCACTTCGATAACGGGGTTGTGATTAGCAAGCTAAGCGAGCAAGATAAACAAGCTTATGCGTCAGACATGGTTTGTGAAGATTATTGGCTCAGCTATCGGGTTGTAACAGCTCATATTGCGATTTCGCCGCAGCAAAAATCCTTTAGCAATCTATGTCAGCAAAGCTTTTGGCTTAAGATGCAGCAAGGGCTGGCAGTAAGGCCACCGCTGCAACCAGAGCATAAACAGACTTAATGCTTTAGCGTCGAACAATCAAGGAATGAAGCTACAATGGATGTCACAATCAGCACACACTATCAGGACTATCTTCTTTGGGCATTATGGTTGCTTGGTGGCGTGCCGCTACTCACTTATCCCGGTGTGCTTCTCGCCAGTTTGATGGGACTGGCCAGTCAATCAAGCATTAAACCCGCTTTTATCTATCGATTGATGAATCAGTGTTTTCTATGGGGAAGCCTAGTTTATCCCGCCGTGTATATTCCCTGTTATCGCATTACGAGCGATAGCACTGCGACTTCTTCATCTTTAGTCATTGCTGCGTTGCCACTGCTGTATCTAATCTTACTGTATGGCTGCTTTCGCTTTATGGATGCTCCAACTAAAGAGACAAATAATTAAAGCTTTTGTTGGCGAGCATACTTTTGCTTAAGGCCTTTATGGTTAGCTTTGACTAACTTCCAGCGGTCACAGCCATTGAAACGAGCATATTCACTGACTGCGATATCAAAGGCCGCACAGAAATCCTCATCTAAGCCATTCACCATCACGCCCTCTTCTAAGGTTAATTGCTTTAATAGCAATAGGTTAGCTTGGCGATCGGCTTTAACATCCACGCGACCAACAAAAGTGTCGCGCCACAGAATTGCTAAAGAATAATAACCATACTGACGCTTTTCGGCTGGGACATAGACTTCGATTTGATAATCAAAATCAAACCATTGCTTTAACCTTTGCCGTTGGATCAATAAATTATCGAAGGGATTAAGCAGCCACACTTTATTAGGTAATGGTGCATTTAGCTGTAATGAAGGGCGATAAAAGTAGCTTTGGCCCGCAGCCTTAAAACATGCTAATAACCCGTGAGCTAACAACTCTGCCAATTCTTGGGCTACAGCTGATTTCATACCTTTGCGTAAATAAGCCATTTGCGCCGCAGTACCGAAGGCGTGGGCATCGAGATAACGATCAATCAAATAGCGCGTAAACTCACTATCTGTCGGTGCTTGAGCATCAACATCTTTTGGTAGTACCCGCGCAGTGAGATCGTAAACCTTCTGGAGTTTTTCCCGCCGCACCACCATCAGCTCACCACGCATAAAGAGCTGCTCTAGGGCTTTTTTCGCGGGTTTCCAATCCCACCAGACACCGTTTTTAGCTTCACTATGTTCGAAATCACTGGCCTTGAGTGGCCCTTCTGCAAGGATTCGCGCCCGCACTTCCTGCATTATTTTATCGTCGGGCTCAAACCAATGCTTACCGCCATTTTGCAGCTGCTGTTTACGCTGCAAACTAAAACGGTAATCGGCAATAGGTAAATAAGCTGCCGCATGGGACCAATATTCGAAGATCTCTCCTTTGGCTAAAGCCATATCGAGCATCTTTGGCTGATATTCTGGCATACGACTATGCAGCACATGATGATGCGCTCGCTCAACCACGTTAATAGAGTCAATTTGTACATAACTGAGACGTGAAATTGCCTCGGCGACTGAAGTATATGGTTGCAATAATCCTTGCTGCTGCATATTTAATTGCAGCCACTCGCGGGGTGAAAAGGGATTAGACATCGATTCTCCAAATTCAACGACCAGCCAATACCAAACCAGAGAAAAAATATAACAAACTGAAAATAAAAGTATTTAGCACACTATTCAACGAGCAGGTTTGTGAAATGTACGCACAAGTCTACTCACTAGGCAGTATCTTCGGATAACATAAGCCATTTATACCTTAACGGCTATCGGTTTACCTACCCGTTAGTTTCACGACTCGAAATAGAGCCTATCTGGCATAGGCTCTTCATTAAGGATTGATGATGAATATCTACTATCGCCAAGCACAACTCTGCGGCCGCAAAACGGGTAATGGCACTAAGCTGCCATTTTTGATGAATATCTTGTATTCACTTGCTGCTAAAAATGGCGATCACCGGCCCTTTTTAATGGATGACATTAACGCCGTACTGTTTAATCAGCATCAGTCGATTGGTTGCTCTATCGAGGCGCCGCTACCGATAGTGAGTTGGCGCACCGAAGCGATAGAGTATGAGTTATTTAAAGGCGAAGAGCTGGTGTACCTGCCCCAATGTATCATCTTTAGCAATGGCGCCATTGCCTATGTCATTGTCGTCATGGGTGATGAGTATGAGCTGCGTATTTGGCCCGATTACAGTAACCGTGATCGAGAAAAACACCACTGGTTTTCCCACCATGCCGTAGTCTATTCCGCAGAACTTGACGTCTTTAAACAAAGCTTCAAAGCACTGCTCAAGCATATTAAAAAAGAAAATGACTACGAGAAAAAACACCCAAAATTTGGCAAAGACATCCCACTATCAGATTCATAAACTTGAATAATGAGTATGGATTTAGCGGCAATCGCCATAATTTTGCCACTATTGATCAGCAACTTGCCCGCAACTTTTGTAAAAAAATCTGTTTTAATACCCGCCGTGATACCGAGTTAACTCTGCACAATCTTAGCGGATAAGTCTCGGTCGTATTTCATAGGGAATGAAATTCAATGTTCAGCATTATTTTCTGGGTACTCACCCTACTTAGTTTGGCCTTATTTGGTAGCGCAGCCTATTTAGTGGTGCGCGCACTCCTCAAAAAATTTAATCGAAGTCAAGGAATCGATATGTCAGCACAAGAACCGTGGGCAGCAGCCACCGCAAAGGGAACGGCATTAAAAAACACCACCTTATTAAAAGCCTTAACCATTGGCATACTCTCAATCCTCGCGTTGATCCCGCTGGGGATCATTATGGATATGACTTCTGATCGCCAAACCCTTTACCACAGCGTTGTCGATGAAATCGGCCGTTCATGGGGTGAGCAGCAAACCCTCTCAGGTCCTGCGCTGGTGATCCCTTACAGCTATTTTGTGTTGCAAGAAGAAGTCAGTAACGACGGTAAAACTCGCCATGAAGTGAAGCGTACCTATCAAGATGAGCTAGTGATCCTACCGAAAAAGCTCACCCTCGACTTAGACCTAAAACATGATTTTCGCACCCGTGGCATTTATCAATCGCTGGTGTATAACGCAGCTCTACAAGGTCAGGCCGACTTCAGCCTTAACCGTTATGATATTCCTAACCTTATCGCCTTCGATAACAAAAATGCCCGGTTAGTCTTTGGGGTGTCATCGAATCAAGCAATTGATAAAGTAGAAAAAATTGAAATCACCGGTGAATCGACATTACTCTCTGGATCACTGATGTCGGGCACGGGGTTAACCACTGGCGGTTTAGAAAAAGGCTTTAATCAAAAGATCCAAGTCAGCGAAGCAAGTGATTTTAGTGTGGATTTTGCCATGACACTACGCGGCTCTCAGTCTATCAGCGCATTGCCACTAGGCGAGCAAACGCTAATCAATATTCGCGCCGACTGGCCGCATCCAAGCTTTAAGGGATTATTACCCGCAGAACGGGACATCAACGCGCAAGGCTTTACTGCAAGTTGGAATATCAGCCACTTAACCCGTAACTATCCACAAGAGTTTATTAAGAGTAATCAATCGACTCTCACTGAAGTGTCGGCCAATGCGATTTTATTCGAACCAGTGACTCACTACGGCAAGATTGATCGCTCGGTAAAATACGGCCTACTGTTTATCGTGCTGACTTTTATCATGTTGTTTATCTTCGAAATCGGACAAAAAACCAGCCTAAGCACGATTCAATATGTGTTAGTCGGCAGCGCCATGGCCTTGTTCTATTTGCTACTACTCTCGCTATCTGAGCATCTAGCCTTCTTGCATGCCTATTTAATTGCCGCCTGTATTCCCGTGCTGTCGGTATCGGCTTATGTAGGGAGTGCCACAGCAAGTATTAAGCGCGGTGCATTAGTGGGCATCATGCTGGTGAGTTTATATGCCGTGCTGTACTCGATACTGCAACTGGAAGATTACGCCCTATTGATGGGTTCAGGTTTACTGTTAGTCGTACTGTTGATTTTGATGTTCGTGACTAGGCATCACCCTAAGAACACGGCGCAATAGCGCCCTACCGATCCACCCTTGAAGACCCCCGACAGCGCCATCTTTTGCTGTCGGGATTTTTTTATTGGCAAAACCATTGCCGCGTTGTAGCCTATGGCGTTTTATGAAGAGGCTTATATTTTGACCCATAGCGTCTATCTTTTACGCCGTTTAGGTTTAGCTTGGATACTGTTGGCAACCATTCCGGGCTTACTATTACTGACACAGAATCAGCTGTTTCCACTGATCGATCTGCACTCTACCTTAGCCAAAACCTTATATTGGATTACCATGACGGGCACAGCGCCCTATGGCGTCGCAACAGTCTTGTTTGTATTGGCGATCGCCTATCGTCATATGCCTAAACCACTCTTTATAAGTTTATTTTTTGCCATCAGCCTCAGCCAAGTTATCAGTTTAGGCTTAAGCCACACCCTCAAATCCTATTTTAAAGAACCCAGACCTAATCTCGTTTTTCTAGCAGAACAAGCACTGCCTAAGCATGAACCGCTTTCACTCGATGCCTTTTATCAATTGGATAAACAGTCACGTTCAAAGACAATTGCCAATGCACTCGATAGCTTGATCGCTGCAGAACCTGCCTTGAAACTCGACTCACGGATCCATCAGCATTGGGAAGATGAAATCGGCTATTCTTTTCCTTCGGGACATACCATTTTTGCTGTGACGCTAGTGCTTACCGCCAGCTACTATTTGCTACTCGCTGGATTACCTAGCTTAGTCATGGCGTTATGGAGCTGGGGATTTTTGATGGGATTAAGCCGTATGCTGCTTGGCATGCATTGGCCACAGGATGTACTGTTTTCAACCTTTTTAGCCGCCATCATCAGCGGATGTAGCGTGTTTTTTGTCAGTAAGTTGCGTCCACTCTCCCATGCGTTTGCTAAAGGATCTGAACGCTAACGCTGTTAATTCAGCGTCTCGATTTGGCTGTCGACTCAAATACAACAGCTTCAAACACTATGAAGTTAAATACTTAGGCATTGCTAAGCACTGCCTAAGTATTTTGCCACTAGGGCCTGATAAATCCCATTGGCCTTAATTCTAGCGAGCCCTTGATTGAAAGTATCCCGCGCCACTGAGTTGTGGAACACCATTCGATAGGATGTTGGGGGGAAAATAAAGTGGTAGCTTAATGCTTGCTGGGTATCAACATCATCCTCAACGAACTTATTCAGTTGAGCGAATATATAACGATCGGCAATCACAGTATTAATGCGACCTAAGTACAACATACGGTTCTGGCTTAATTGGCTATCGACTTCACGATAAATAGTCTGTTGCGCTACGGCATTAAACTCAGGGCCAAGTAAGAAGCGAGCATTTTCAAAAGCGGCGACACTGTACTTTTTAAGATCCACAATACGTGTTATTTCAAGGTGTTGTTCGGCCAAACTGATCGCCACATTGGTATATTCAACATAATCATTGGACCAATAACCATCAACGCCATTTGCAGGGTTCATCGTCATTACAGCATCTAATCGATCTTTATTGAAATATAAAACTTGGCGTTTACGAGAGTAGAATTTGAAGTTGACTGGCTGCCCCATTTCCTTAAACGCGGCCTTAATAATATCGATCTCAAGCCCTGATTCAGCATCTTCGATAATATAAGGCGGTCGATTTAGAGCGCTACCAATGGTTAACGATGCAGAAAATGCATAAGTCGGTAATATGAATAAGCAGATTAGCAACAAACTCAAGCGCATACAGTGTCTCACTCTTATTAGTATCATAACAATAGCGGTAAATAACGGGAGTTCCAAACAGCGCGACTCCCAAAATCTCTATCCGTTATCACTGTCACAACCTTAAAATGTCTCATTTGATCAAGATTTTTGGCAAAGTCGGCTAAGACTGGCAAACTAGAGGCTGACTCAGTTAACCCTAAGCTTTCAATGACAGACACTCACCCCTACAAACTCGATCAACTCGATTTAACAATTCTGCGCTTACTGCAAACCCACGGCAGATTATCAAATCTCGAACTGGCCAATAAAGTCGGACTATCGCCATCTCCTTGCTCGCGCCGTGTTAAAGCCTTAGAAGAAGCGGGTTATATTGCCGATTATGCAACGCGTCTGTCGGCGGATAAGTTCAACCTGCATTTGACCGCGTATATCCATGTTCGAATGGAGAAACATACGCCGGCGATTCTCAATCAATTTGAAACCAATGCACTCGCCTACGAAGAAGTCCAAGAATGCGCGCTGATCACGGGCTCAGAGGCCGACTATCAACTTAAAGTGCTAGTACAAGATATGGCGCACTTTCGCACTTTCCTGTTAGATAAACTCACGACCAACGTGCATATCGCAGGGGTGCATTCCAGCTTTGTCCTCAAAAAGGTTAAGGACCACACGGCCATTCCCTTAGGGCATGTCAACATTCAAGCATAAGCCAACACCCAACAGTCACGGCAAACACCGCAAACAAGACAGCGGCACAAGTAACAGTCATAGCACAAAATAGCGGTTAGACATCTGCCATACGGTATTTTTTGACCATAAGATCACAATTCAATAAATTTTTATCATCGCAATGATTCGCCAAATCTCAACCTTCAGTCGCACCTGATAGCAATAAAATCTCGCACAAAACAGATAGGCGGCACACAACATCAACTTACAGCCAAAAACCGATAAATTATTGCAGATTAACACCATTTTAACGCACTAAAATTGCGTTGAAATCCTAATTTATCCGCCTAAGATACGCCTTCTTTTTACGGGAGGCACAATGCAATCGGCCAATACAAGTTCAACTAACCACTTCAGCTCACGCTTAGGTTTTATCATGGCGGCCGCAGGTAGCGCCGTTGGCGTCGGCAATATTTGGGGATTCCCCACCCAAGCGGCCACCCATGGTGGCGGCGCCTTTCTACTTGTGTACCTAGTGCTGATTTTCATCCTAGGCATTCCCATGCTGATGGCTGAACTCATGATAGGTCGCCACGGGCAAACCAACCCCGCCGATGCCATGGGCAAACTCGGCTTCAACTCGCTCACCCGCGGTTTAGGCAAGACCATAGGTTTGCTTTCCATAATGACAGCGGGATTGATTTATACCTTCTACAGTATTCTCTCCGGCTGGTTTGTCAGCTTTGCCATCGCGCCTATCGCCACTGCCTTTGGCTCGAATGATACCGCCGCTTGGCTAGTGGATTTTTCGCTGTCACGTAATCTGGTGTTTACACTGATCTTCAGCACGCTGGTTTTTCTGGTATTACTGCAAGGCGTGCAAGAAGGCATAGAAAAATGGTCGAAACGCTTAATGCCGTTATTACTGATCATGCTGATCGCGGGCGTGGCGTATATCTTCACCCTAAATGGTGCGAGCGAAGGGATAAGCGCGCTACTAACGCCTAACTTTACCAAGGCGCTGGCGCCAGATACTTTGATCAGCGCGCTCGGACAAACCTTCTTCTCCCTCACCATAGGCACAGGTGCCATGATGGTTTATGGCAGCTATTTGAGCCAAAAAGAGAATATCGCCAAGCTGACCGTCTGGGTTGCCTTTACCGATAGCGGCATCGCCTTTCTCGCCGCCTTTTTAATCATCCCAGCCATGTATGTGGCCCAGCACAATGGCGTGGAGATTTTTAACGCCGAAGGCAAACTACTCGACTCAGATGCGCTGGTGTTTACTGTTTTACCCGCGTTATTTTCCACCTTAGGAGATACGGCGAACCTTATCATTAGCGTGGTGTTTTTTATTCTGCTGATCATCGCCGGCCTGACTTCTGCCATTTCCATCGCCGAAGTCCCGACTAGCTATGTGATGCAAAAATTCGGACTCAGCCGCCAGCGCGCAACCTTGATCATTGGCCTATTGCTGACCTCATTATCTCTATTGTTGGCGGTATTTTTTGAGACATTATTTAGCTTCACTATTATGCTCACCACCCAAATCGCACAGCCGCTGGTCGCCCTCGGCATTGCGATTTACTTAGGTTGGATTTGGCGCCAAACACAATTACTCAAGGCGATTCGTGGACAAGAGGGTGTCGATACCACAGGACTCTTCTGGCGCATTTGGCCAAGATACGTGAAGTATGTGTGCCCAGTCCTGATCATCGCGATCGCCATCAGGCAATTTGTGTAAGCCTTTAAAAAGCAAAAATCCCCGCTAAGTGCCTGTCTCTTCTACACAAATCCCTCGGTTTGCCCCGAGGGATTTTTTTGAACCATTTTTAATTAACCTGATCTGATCCTGACCTTTTGTTTCAGATACCACATGCCATGTTTTTAAGTGAACCATCACTCTGGGCACAGAGCATTTTTCAGCGCGCAAAATTAGGGGATGTACGAAGGACCAAACGGCTTGTACAGTTGGCGGCTCAACTTGCAGCTCATACAGGACAATCTATCGTGCAATCTCTTTCA